>NZ_JBYSZG010000008.1:0-31289 GCF_058786935.1 Rugamonas sp. FW305-51 | reverse complement strand
CCCGCCGCCCCCCCCCCCCCCCCCCCCCCCCCCCCCCCCCCCCCCCCCCCCCCCCCCCCCCCCCCCGCCGGCATCAGACGTCCAGCACTTCCTTCTTCTTGCGCGACTTGGGCATCGACATGAAGATGGCCGAACCCTGCTTGCGCTTGCCGAACAGGCTGTGGTCCGTCACACCGTCCGAGCAGCCGTTGCCGAAGCTGAAGCCGCAGCTGCCCTTCTCGTTGAAGCTGTCCTCGGCCATTTCCTTGTGGCTGCTCGGGATCACGAAGCGGTCCTCGTAGTTGGCGATGGCCATGATGTGGTACATGTCCTCCACCGTGTTCTTGTCCAGCCCCACCTGCTTGAGCGGCTCGAGGTGTTCCACCCCTTCCACGCTCTTGCCGCGCATGTAGGCACGCATGGCCAGCATGCGGTCCAGCGCCTTGAGCACCGGCACCTGGTCGCCCGCCGTCAGCAGGTTGGCCAGATACTGCACCGGGATGCGCAGGCTCTTGGTGTCGGGCAGGATGCCGTTCTTGCCCAGCTGGCCCGATTCGGCCGCGGCCTGGATCGGCGACAGCGGCGGGATGTACCACACCATGGGCAGCGTGCGGTATTCCGGGTGCAGCGGGAAGGCCACCTTCCATTCCACGGCCATCTTGTAGACGGGCGAGCGCTTGGCCGATTCCAGCCACGAATCGGGGATGCCCTGGCGGCGCGCCTCGGCGATCACTTCCGGATCATGCGGGTTCAGGAACAGGCCCAGTTGCGACGGATACAGGTCGCGTTCGTCGGCCACCGAGGCCGCCGACTCGATCTTGTCGGCGTCGTACAGCAGCACGCCCAGGTAGCGGATGCGGCCCACGCAGGTTTCCGAGCACACGGTCGGCTGGCCCGCTTCGATGCGGGGGTAGCAGAAGGTGCACTTTTCGGCCTTGCCGGAAGACCAGTTGTAGTAGATCTTCTTGTACGGGCAGCCCGAGATGCACATGCGCCAGCCGCGGCACTTGTCCTGGTCGATCAGCACGATGCCGTCGTCCTCGCGCTTGTACACGGAACCGGACGGGCACGAAGCCACGCAGGTCGGGTTCAGGCAGTGCTCGCACAGGCGCGGCAAATACATCATGAAGGTGTTCTCGAAGGTGCCGTACATCTCCTTCTGCATGTTGTCGAACAGCTTGTCCTGGCTGCGCTTGGCGAACTCGCCGCCCAGGTCGTCCTCCCAGTTCGGACCCCATTCGATCTTGTCCATCTTCTTGCCGGTGAGGACGGAGATCGGGCGCGCCGTCGGTGGCGTTTCCGACAGCGGCGCGTTCTGCAGGTGCTCGTAGTCGTAGGTGAACGGCTCGTAGTACTCGTCGATCTGCGGCAGGTTCGGGTTGGCGAAGATGTTGGCCAGGATCTTCAGGCGGCTGCCCTGGCGCGGCTCGATCTTGCCGCCGGCCGTGCGGCGCCAGCCGCCGTTCCACTTGTCCTGGTTTTCCCACTGCTTCGGATAACCGATGCCGGGCTTGGTTTCCACGTTGTTGAACCATGCGTATTCCACGCCGTCGCGGCTGGTCCACACGTTCTTGCAGGTGACCGAACAGGTGTGGCAACCGATGCACTTGTCCAGGTTCAGCACCATGCCGATTTGCGCTCTGATTTTCATGTATTTACCTCACTATCGTTGACGGTTTCAGGCCTTGGAGGACAATGGGCCTTCCAGCCAATCGACTTTGTCCATCTTGCGTACCAGGACAAACTCATCGCGGTTCGAGCCGACGGTGCCGTAGTAGTTGAAGCCATAGGACAGCTGGGCATAGCCGCCGATCATGTGGGTCGGCTTGGTGACCGTCCGCGTGACCGAGTTGTGGATGCCGCCGCGCTTGCCCGACATCTCCGCGCCGGGCACGTTGATGATCTTCTCCTGGGCGTGGTACATCAGCGTCATGCCTTCCGGTACCCGCTGGCTGACGATGGCGCGTGCCGTCAGCGTGCCGTTCACGTTGAACACCTCGATCCAGTCGTTGTCCACGATGCCGGCCGCCTTGGCGTCGATCTCCGACAGCCACACGTGCGGGCCGCCGCGCGACAGCGTGAGCATGCGCAGGTTGTCCGAGTAGGTGGAGTGGATACCCCACTTCTGGTGCGGCGTGATCCAGTTGAGCGCGATCTCCTTGTTGCCGTTCGGTTGGGCACCCAGCATGGTGGCCGTCGTCTTGGTGTTGATAGCCGGTTTGTAGACGCACAAACCCTCGCCAAAATCACGCATCCAGCGGTGATCCTGGTAGAACTGCTGGCGGCCCGTCAGCGTGCGCCATGGGATCAGTTCATGCACGTTGGTGTAGCAGGCGTTGTAGCTGACCTCTTCCGATTCCAGGCCCGACCAGGTGGGCGAGGAAATGATCTTGCGGGGCTGGGCCTGGACGTCGCGGAAGCGGATCGAATCATGCTCGCGCGGCAGCGCCAGGTGGGTATGGTCGCGGCCCGTGATCTTGGACAGCGCATCCCAGGCCTTGACGGCCACGTGACCGTTGGTTTCCGGTGCCAGCGACAGGATCATCTCGCATGCGTCGATCGCGCTCTCCAGCCGTGGCTGGCCCTGCGAAATACCCTCTTCCAGCACGGTGCGGTTCACGCCGCGCAGCACGTCCACTTCGTGGCCGGTCTTCCAGCTGATGCCCTTGCCGCCGTTGCCGATCGACTCCAGCAGCGGGCCGACGGAGGTGAACTTCTTGTAGATCTGGGTGTAGTCGCGCTCGATGACGGTCATGCTCGGCATGGTCTTGCCGGGAATCGGCTCGCACTCGCCGGCGCGCCAGTCCTTCGGATCGAACGGCTGGCCCAGTTCGCCCGGGGTGTCGTGCAGCAGCGGGGTCAGTACCAGGTCCTTCTGGGTGCCCAGGTAGGCGCCGCCGATTTCCGAGAACTTCTTGGCCAGGCCCTTGTAGATTTCCCAGTCCGACTTCGCTTGCCACAGCGGCTGCACGGCTTCCGACAGCGGGTGGATGAAGGGGTGCATGTCGGACGTGTTCATGTCGTCCTTCTCATACCAGGTGGCCGTCGGCAGCACGATGTCGCCGTACAGGCAGGTGGTGGACATGCGGAAGTCCAGCACCACCAGCAGATCGAGCTTGCCTTCGGCGGCCGGACGCACCTTGACGTCGCGCGGCTTGATGCACTTGTCCTCGTCGCTCATCAGCGCGTTCTGGGTGCCCAGCAGGTACTTGAGGAAGTACTCGTGGCCCTTGCCGGAACTGCCCAGGATGTTGGAGCGCCACACGAACATATTGCGCGGGAAGTTGGCCGGATTGTCCGGATCGTCGCACGAGAAGTTCAGCTTGCCGTCCTTGATCTGCTGCACGGCGTAGGCGGCCGGGTCCTGGCCTGCTGCTGCGGCGGCGCGCGCCACTTCCAGCGGATTGGTTTCCAGCTGCGGTGCGGACGGCAGCCAGCCCATGCGCTCGGCCTTGGCGTTGTAGTCCAACAGCGTCATCGGAGCGACATCGGCGCCGGCCGTCGGCGAGGAAATCTCCTCGGTGTGCAGCTTCTCGTGGCGCCACTGGCTGGTGTGGGCGTAGAAGAACGAGGTGCCGTTCATCTGGCGCATCGGACGGTTCCAGTCCTGGGCGAATGCCAGCGGGGTCCAGCCGGTCTGCGGACGCAGCTTTTCCTGGCCCACGTAGTGGGCCCAGCCGCCGCCGGACTGGCCCACGCAGCCGCACATCATCAGCATGTTGATGATGCCGCGGTAGGTCATGTCCATGTGATACCAGTGGTTCAGCGCGGCGCCCACGATGACCATGCTCTTGCCGCGGGTCTGGTCCGCGTTCTGGGCGAACTGGCGCGCCACGGTGATCACGTCGGCCGCTTTCACGCCCGTGTGCTTGACCTGCCACTGCGGGGTGTAAGGCACGTCGTCCTCGTAGCTGGTGGCGACGTTGCCGCCGCCCAGGCCGCGGTCGATGCCGTAGTTGGCCAACGTCAGGTCGAACACGGTGGCCACCAGAGCGCTGCTGCCGTCGGCCAGCGTGATGCGCTTGACCGGTACGTTGCGCATCAGGAGGTCGCTGGCGTCCTTGCCG
This sequence comes from Rugamonas sp. FW305-51, assembly GCF_058786935.1. NCBI lineage: Bacteria > Pseudomonadati > Pseudomonadota > Betaproteobacteria > Burkholderiales > Oxalobacteraceae > Rugamonas > Rugamonas sp. FW305-51. The sequence goes on along the minus strand of NZ_JBYSZG010000008.1, from coordinate 27,243 downwards.
CCGAAGTAGGCGAAGCCCACGCTGGCCACTTCATCGGCGCAGCCGATCAGGGACAGGCGCGGATCGACCGGCTGGCCGTTGCCGCCCTGCTTCATCTCCAGGTTCCACTTGCCCGATTCGCCCCAGCGGAAGCCGATGGAGCCGCCCGGCGCCACGATCTCGCCGCTGGCGTCGTCGATGACGAGCGTCTTCCAGTCCGGATTGTTGGTTTCGTTGAGGTTGTCGGCCAGGTGCGAGGCGCGCAGGAAGTATTCCGGCGCCAGCGTGCCGTTCTGCTCCTTGAGCAGCACCAGCATGGGGAAGTCGGTGTACTGCTTGGCGTAGTCCTTGAAGTACTGGGACTGGCCGTCGGTATGGAATTCCTTCAGGATCACGTGGCCCATGGCCATGGCCAGCGCCGCGTCCGTGCCCTGCTTGGGGGCCAGCCAGATGTCGCCGAACTTGGCCATCTCGCCGAAGTCGGACGACACGGCCACCGTCTTGGTGCCCTTGTAGCGCACTTCCGTGTAGAAGTGGGCGTCCGGGGTACGGGTCATGGGCACGTTCGAGCCCCACACCATCAGGTAGGTGGAGTTGTACCAGTCGGCCGATTCCGGCACGTCGGTCTGCTCGCCCCACACTTGCGGGCTGCTTGGCGGCAGGTCGCAATACCAGTCGTAGAAGCTCAGGGCCACGCCGCCGATCAGCGACAGGTAGCGGGTACCGGCCGCGTAGCTGACCATGGACATGGCGGGAATCGGCGAGAAGCCGGCGATGCGATCCGGGCCGTATTTCTTGATCGTCAGCGCGTTGGCGGCCGCGATCATCTCGTTGCAGGTGTCCCAGTCGGCGCGCACAAAGCCGCCCAGGCCCCGCACCGATTTATAGCGCTGGGCCCGTTCCGGGTTCTGGCTGATGTAGTCCCAGGCCGTGACCGGGTCCATGGTCAGGCGCGCCTCGCGCCACATTTCCATCAGGCGGCCACGCACCATCGGGTACTTGACGCGCTGGGCCGAATAGACGTACCAGGAATAGCTGGCGCCGCGCGGGCAGCCGCGCGGCTCGTGGTTGGGCAGGTCGGGCCGCGTGCGCGGATAGTCCGTCTGCTGGGTTTCCCACGTGATCAGCCCGTTCTTCACATACACCTTCCAGCTGCAGGAGCCGGTGCAGTTCACGCCGTGCGTGGAACGCACGATCTTGTCGTGCTGCCAGCGCTGGCGGTAGGCGTTTTCCCACGTACGGTCCTCGTGCACGACTGCCCCGTGACCGTTGGAAAACGTTGATTTTGTTTTGCTGAAGAATTTCAGGCGATCCAGAAAATGACTCATGCTGCCTCCTCACTTGCACCTTGCCCGGTACCAGGAAATAAACACCTCCCCACGCAACATGCGTGAGGCCGTCGATAGAGCCAGTCTACGCAGGGTGATGTTTAGTGTGAATCGGCAAGAAGTCTGGGGGGCGGCGCGAGAAGGAGTAGTGACGCTAGCTATTTGTGACTAGGCCGCCGATGCGATCCGTGACAGCGGGCGCGCTGGCGGCCGTGAGCAACTGCTGGTACGACAGCAGGCGGCCGCCGCCGGCCTGCGCATAGGCGCGCGCGTGGCCGGGCGAGGCGAAGGCGGCCAGCACCGCTTGCTCGCGCGCGCCGCGCAGCACGTAAGTGGCATGGCTGGCGGCCACCCAGGCCGGCGCTGCCTTACCTGCCGGCGCCGCGTCCTGCACGAAGCTGGCGCGCACGAAGCCGGGCTGTTCGACCGAGGCCAGCATGGCGAACATGGCCGACAGCGAGCAATAGAATACGGGGCGGCCCTGGTCGTACTGGATCTGGCCGGCCGGCGCCGACGGGCAATCGGCCGCCTGGGCCGTGGGCGGCGGCGCCGGGCGCGCGTCCGCGTCCGACGGCTGCAGCGACGGCGCCAGCAGCAGCACCCGCAGCAAGCCCGCCAGCGCCACCGCCTGGGTGGCCACGCTCAGATAGTGGCGCTTTTTCGACAACATGGTAAAACCTTTCCTTGCACACAGCGGCCGCGCCGCCCATCACACCATTGTCCGGATCGGGGCCGGCAAAGAATATGATGTGCCTCAAGGATTTCCGTGACAGCCCTCCGCCAAAAGGACTAGCCCCGCTAGCCACTCGCGCCGATGGCCATGGCGGCCGCGCCGGGTTATACATGAGGCTGGCGCGCGCGGCCTTTCTTCGTGTCGCATCATGGCGCCAGTACAACGAAAGGAAACACCTGTGAATATCGCCAGTTTTACCGACCTGCTGTCGGCCGCCGCCATGCAGGCGGAACCCCAGCGCCTGCTGTTTACGTTCACCCGCGCCGAATACGAGGCCGTGGACCCGGCCAACGCCGATGCGCCGCGGCGCGGCACGCTGGCGCCCGTCATGTGCGTCGACAAGCAGGTGGGAGAGCTCGACACCTTCGCCAACCTGGCGGCCGAATCGCGCGCCATGGGGGCGCCGTGGGACGTGGTGCTCGTCACCAGCCTGTCGGGCAGCGCCGGCCAGCTGCCGGACGCGCGCAAGACCGAAGCCGCGCTCAAGGAGATGGTGCAGGCCATCCAGGAAGGCCGCATGGAGCGCTTCCTCGCGTTCGACGGCGAGGGCGAGCTGCTGCAATTTAGCTAGTGTGATACCCGGCAGGCCGCCGGGCACGGCGCGCCGCCACAAAATACTTGCGTCCGTTGTCAGCCGCGCCTCGCGGCCACGCGTTAAGCTTGCAGAGGCCGACCAGGTGGTCAGCCTTGCGGGGACTACGAGGGGGCAGCGGCGATGAAACCTTGGGGCATTTTACTGTCGTATTTGCTGGCCCACGTGGCCGCCGCGCAGGATCTGCATATCGCCCCTCCCCCATCCGCTCCCGCGGGCGCCGTCGCCCGATTCACCCGGCTGGCAAACGACATGGCGCAACTGCCGCCGGTGGATGGCGCCTTTCCCGCCCGGGCTGTCGTCGCGCTGCGGCTGGCCGTCCTCCGGCAGTTACCGGATAGCGCCGATGAGCGCACCGAAGTCTACACCGCATGGCGCGATGACCATGCAGCATTCCCGGCCGCCGTTCCGCACGCGCAAGTACAGGCCGCGGGCAGCGCCATGGCCAGCATGCTGCCATCGTCAGGCATGCACAGTTGCGGCAACGACGAAACGGCGGCGGCCAGCGCACCCCTTTACCTGGCAGCCGAGCTCACCGTGCTGGTGGCCGGCCACCGGCCGCTCCGCTTGCGTTCGGACGCCTCCTGCGCCCACATGCTGCCCTGGAACGTCAGCAACGGCGCCAGCCTGTACGCCATCACTGCCCCGGGGCCGGGAATGGCCGTGATGGCGCTGGCGCAGGCGGTATGCCAACAATGCCTGCCTGCCGTTACGGCATCCTTGCCCGCCCCGATCACGCCTGCGTCGCATGCCTTGAGCTTCGACCAGCTGTATGCGGACCTGATCGCGCGCTGGCGCCGGCTGGGCCCCGACCATGCCGGTAACGAGATCAAATTGCAGACCTACGCATACAGCGAGGCGCTGGACTGGATGGATCACGAACGATTCCGGCGCAGGCTGGCCGACAGCGAGCGTCACGAGCGGGGCACGGTGCGCGCCATGGCGCACGAACTGCTGCGGCCGCTGCTATCGGCCGCGCCGTCATGCGCGGGCCGCACCGCGCCGGCCGGCCCGAAATACAACAAACGTCAGGCGCGATGTTCTCTATAATTTTCCTGCACTTCGATCGCTCCAAACCCACCGAGGAGAACCACGATGCGCACTTTGCTACTGGCTGCCATGCTGCTATTGACGATGGCCGGACTGCGGGCAGCCCCCTGCGACAGCAATTTCTGGCAACCGACCTTCGTCCATGACCTGGAGCATCCCGACGGCCCGTGGTTTGTCACGCCAGGCAACTTCATCAAGCTGCAAGGTGACAGCAGCACCTGGATCGGCCAGGCTTGCGACCTGATCAAAAACTACCGGCTGCGCGATGAGCGCGGCTTCACCAGCTGCCAGGATTACACCCGCGTCCAATGCGGCTGCAGCCGGGCGATCCCGGGCAACAGCACCTGCGCGGCCTTCCTGGCCGGCCATCCGGCGCCCGTGACGGGTGCCATGGGGCCGCTCGAATATGACACCAACCGCGGCGGCGGCGACTACAACAATCCATGGAACGAGCCGGCCACCCCCGACCCGGCCATGTGCCGCGCCCGTTGCGAGCAGGATGGACGCTGCCACAGCTTCACCTGGGTCAAGCCGGGCGTCCAGGGCCCCGTGGGCCGTTGCTGGCTCAAAGGGACGGTACGGCCGGCCAGCGCCGACAGCTGCTGCGTCTCCGGCGCCCGCTGACGCGGCGCCGCTGCGCGATCCCTTACACGATCATTCACTCGACAGGAGAGCAACATGAAACGATGGACGATACTATCGGCCGCCAGCGGCGCGATCTTGCTTGCCGGCCTGGCCACCGATGTGCTGGCCCAGCAGCTTGAGAACCTGCCCGCCGGCATGGAGGGGTTGCGCGGCCGGCACTGGCACGGCAGCGAGTGCTGCAACTGGAGCTGGGATTGGACGCAGGTCAGCGGACCCATATTCCGTGGCGTATTCCAAAACAAGAACGGCCAGCGCCTTGCCGAGGACGATATTCAGATTTCCATCCATGGCAACAGCGTCACCATCACGCGCAAGGGTGGCTCCGGGGCGGGCGGCTGCACCTATGTCGGCACCATACGTCCCGGCGGTGCGGAAGGCAACTATAGCTGCGCCGGCAAACCGGCCGGCACCTGGGCGGCCACCATTTCGCAAACTCCGTAACTGGCGCCGCCGGGCCGAAGCGCAACCGCCACTGCCCTTCAATGGCGGCTGCGCGCCAGGCAGGCCTCCAGTTCCGGCGCCGGCATGGGCCGCGCGAACAGGTAGCCCTGGCCATAGTCGCAGCCGGCCGCCGCCAGCAATGCGCGCTGGCCCTCCGTCTCCACCCCTTCCGCCACCACCTTCAGGCCCAGCTTGTGCGCCATCGCCACGATGGCTTCGCACAAGGCCAGGTCCTGCGCCTGGCTCTCCATGCGGTGGACGAAGGCGCGGTCGATCTTCAGCACGTCGATGTCGAAGCGGGTCAGGTAGGCCAACGACGAATAGCCAGTGCCGAAGTCGTCGAGCGAGATCTGGATGCCGGCCGCGCTGAAGCCGCGCAGCGTGTCCGTCAGTTCCGTGCTCACGTCCAGCAACAACCCTTCCGTGATCTCGATGCCGACACTGCCGGCCGGCAGTGCCAGCCCCGCCAGGTGGGCCAGCCAGCGCTGCTGCAGCCCGTCGTCGTTACGGAACTGCAGCGGCGAGACGTTGACCGCGATCTGGAACGCGGGAAAATCGAGCGCCCGCAGCCGCAGCACCTCGTCGGCGGCGCGCCGGAACACCCAGTCGCCGATCTCGATGATCATGCCGCCCGTTTCGGCCAGCGGCACGAAGTCCGACGGCGCCACCGGCCCGTGCCGCGGATGCTGCCAGCGCAGCAAGGCCTCTGCCTTGCAAATGCGCCCCGTCGTCAGCTCGACGATGGGCTGATAGTGCACGTCCAGCTGTCCGGCCGCCAGGGCATCGTGCAAGTCGTTGCTCAGGCCTATGCGGTGCTGCATCGCGTCCTGCAGCGCGTGACTGAAGCGACTGTAGCGGTTGCGCCCTGCCCCCTTGGCCGCATACATGGCCTGGTCAGCGTGCCGCAGCAGATCGGCGATGGTAGCGGCGTCCTCCGGATAGTGGGCGATGCCGATACTGGCCGACACGAAAGCGCGCTCGGTTCCCAGCCGGTACGGGGCCGCCACGCTGGCCACCAGCTGCGCGGCCAGCGCATCGAGGCCGGCCAGCTGGGCGCCGTCCGTGACCACCACGGCAAATTCGTCCCCACCCAGGCGGGCCGCCAGGTCCGAGCCGCCCAGGCAGGCATCGATGCGGCGCACCGCTTCGATCAGCAATTCGTCGCCCTTGTCGTGGCCCAGCGTGTCGTTGACTTCCTTGAAGTGATCGAGGTCGATCAGCAGCAGCGCCAGCGCGGCCGGAGCCTGCGCCAGCTGCTGCTGCAGCCGTTCCTTGAACAGGTAGCGGTTCGGCGCGCCGGTAAGCGCATCGATATTGGCCTGGCGCCAGATCAGCCGCTCCGTGCGCTTGCGTTCGGTGACGTCGGAAAACAGCGCCACCCGCTGGCATGGCGCGCCGTGTTCATCGTAGACCGTGTTGATGGACAGGCGCAGGGCCAGTTCGCGGCCATGGCGGTCGCGGTCCCACAGCTCGCCGCTCCAGTGGCCGCAGCTGTCCAGCTGCTGCCACATCTGACGGTAGAACTGGGCATCTTGCCGCCCCGACTGCAACAGGCTGGGATTGCGTCCCATCACCTCGTCGGCACTGTAGCCCGTCAAGCGGCTGAACGCCGGGTTGACGGCCACGATGTTGTTCTCGCCATTGGTCACCATCATCGCCTCGGCGCTGTGCTGGTAGACCAGGTATGCCAGCCGCAGCGCCTCCTCGGCCCGTTTGCGCTCCGTGACCTCGACCAGCGAGAACACCAGGTATTCCACTTCGCTGGCCGCGTCCAGCACGGGCACCAGGGTCCAGTCCCAGTAGGTAACGCCCCGCTCGGGCTGGTCGGCAAACTCGAACGCCCGGGTGAAGGTGACGAAGCGGCGCTTGCTGCGCACCACTTCCTCGAAAATCTGCCGCGCGTCCGATGGATACAGGTCGAAATGGTTATGGCCGACAAAATCGTTGATGTCGCGCCGGCAGGCTGTGGCGTAGGTCTGGTTGACCCGGATGAAGTTGAAATGGCGGTCGAGAATGACCAGGCTGCTGACACTGTGCTTGAAATAGGTGTCGGCCAGCCGAAGCTGCTTCAACACCTCGTTTCCCGGGGCGGTTTGGGCCCACTCTTCCGATTCGGTCATGGCGTTTCCATCCCGCAAAACGTGGCAATTACCGGCTAGCAGTTCAATATTCAGGCTAGCGAAGTTGTTTCAGATCGTCAAGTTTCCTCGCACGGCCATGCTGCAATTGCCACACTAGAATGGCCATAGGACAACTTATGCCGCTGGCAAAGAAATTGATAACATGATAATCTTATCTATTGTCAACAAGTGCCGGCAACGCAACACAGGGGATGGATGCGGGCCTGGCCAGCGTACCCATCGCCATTGCCGCCGGCCGCAAACGGAGCCATCTCAATGCAAGCTATCGTCACCGGCGGAAGCCGTGGAATCGGACTGGAAATCGCCAAACTACTGGTCGCGCGCGGCTATCACGTGCACGTGCTGTCGCGCACCGCCATGGCGGCGCCGCTGGAAGGAACCACCTGGTGGCCCGCCGACATGCGCGACTATGCCGCCCTGTGCAAGACGGTCGACGCCATCGGCACGCCCGATATTCTGATCAATAATGCCGGCCAGATGAATGCGATGACGGCCAACGACTATGACGAGGCGGCCATCGCGCACATGTTGCAAGTCAACCTGATCTCGGCCGTGCGCCTGAGCGCCAGGGTGGCCGAGGCCATGGCCGCCAACGGCGGTGGGCGCATCGTGAGCATGGGCTCCATCGCCGGTGAGATCGGTCATCCCGACATCTGGTACGGCATCGCCAAGGCGGGGCTGACGAACGCCATGCGCTCGCTGGCACGCAGCCATGGGCCGCGCGGCGTGGTCGCCAACTCGGTGGCGCCTGGCCCGGTCGAGACCGACATGATGAAAGCCATTCCGCAGGAGCGCAAGGAGCGGCTGCGGGCGGCTACCATCAACCAGCGCTTCTGCACGGCGCAAGAGATCGCCACCACCGTGTGCTGGCTCGCCACCGACGCACCGCCATGCATCAACGGCGAAGTATTCGACATGAACAACGGCACCAATTACCGCTAGAGCCGGCCACTTGCGGCGCATGCGGCTGCGGATGCGGTCACTCGTCGAAATACCAATAGCCGGCATTCACCCACCGCGTCAGCGCAGCCAGGATGGCGGGCTGGCGTAGCCACGGCGCCAGTTGCGCCCCGTCGAGCCGCTCGTGGTCGCACAGCACAGGCACAAAGCCGCTGCCGTCGGGTCCGAAGTCCATCCGCTCGCCGTCCACATAGCACATGCCCTGCTCCGCCGTCGCATCCACATAGAAGCAGCGCAGGCCGCCCGTGCGCACCAGCGTGGCGCCGGCCTGCAGGGCATCGGCCAGTTCCTGTTCCTCATAGGGCGACTCGAGCGCTTGCAGGTCGAGCGGGCACTTGGTGCGCGACAGGTAGCCGCCGGCCAGGTCGGCCATCAGGGCCTCGTCGTCCAGCACGGCCTGCAGCTGGGCGCGGATGCGGGCGAAGTCGGCGCAGTCGATGCGGCCCTGCTGGCGATGCAGCGGCCGGCCCGCGTCTTCCAGCAGGCCGTTGCCCAGTTCCTTGTCGATCAGGTGATCGGCCAGGGCGCTGAACATGTCGCAGGCCGACTTGGCGCGGTAGCCGACGGAGAAGCTCATCGCATGTTCCAGCGTCACGCCGTCATGCGGGAAGCCGGGCGGGATGTAGAGGATATCGCCGGGCAGCAGTTCCTCGTCGATGATCGCTTCAAACGGATCCGTATGAAGCAAGGCTTCGTGGGCCGCGAACTCGCGGTGATTGCCGCGCGCCCCCACGCGCCAGCGGCGCCGGCCCGAACCCTGGCAGATGAACACATCGTAACGGTCGATGTGGGGGCCGACGCCGCCGCCCGGGGTGGAATAGCTGATCATCACATCATCGAGCCGCCACTTGGGCAGGAAAGCGAACGGCTCGACCAGCGCCTGCACGTCGGACGACCAGTGATTGGCCGCTTGCACGATCAGGCACCATTCCCGTTCGCCCAGATGCTCGTAGCTATCGAAGGGCCCCGTTTCCGCCTGCCAGGCGCCGTCGCGGCGATAGACCAGGCGCGACTCGACCTGCTCCTCGCAGGCCAGGCCGGCCAGTTCATCGGGGCTGATCGGATCGTCGAACTGGCGGAAGCCCTGGCGTATCAGCAACGGCTGGCGCTGCCAATAATGTTGAAGGAAATGCTCAAGCGAGAAATCAGCGAGGTGTAAAGTGTGCATGCGTTACCAGAGAAAAGAGAAAGTGCCAGGCCGCCGTTGTACCACCGGCCCGCGCCAGGCGATACCAACGGCATCAAGAACAAATTAAATGGGGACGTACCCCATTTTCCGATTTTGAAGGGGATGTAAATGGGGACGTAAATGGGGACGTACCCCATTTCCGCCCCATTTCCGCGTCCGCTACTCTGGGGGCGGCGGGGCGGCCTGGCCGCCCTCGCTGATTGACGCACCTTCCTGCTTGTCCGAATAAATGGGGTACGTCCCCATTTTCCGGTTTTCTTGCGTCCCCATTTTTAAACTGTGTTACGTCCCGGGTTTTTATGGACTTGCCGGCTCGTCCCGGGCGACTTCGCCTTTCGGTGCGCCGTCGGGCTGGGCCGGGGCGTTCAGGCCGAAGTCCTGCCAGCCTTCGCCCCACAACTCGATCGGGTGCTGGGTGCGCTCGGAACCGTTGCCGCAGGCGAGCGAGTCGACCGGGCAGTATTTGTCACAGCCCCAGCAGATGCGCTCGGGATGCTTGGGGTTGATGGGGAATACCTTGGCCATGCCTGACTCCTTTTCATTCCCTATCCGCGCCGCTCCAGCGGACAAACCAGCGGCAGGAATTGCTGCTGGCGGGCCGAATAGGCCATCAGCGCGCCGCTCTCTATGTCGAAATACCAGCCGTGCAGCTTGACCAGGCCCCGCTCCACCCGCTCCTTCAGCCACGGATAGGTGAGCAGGTTGTCCAGCGAATGCAGGATGCTGGCCAGCTCGCACGCCTTGTGCTGGTGCTCGTCGCTGCGGTGCGCCAGGTTGCGCTTGACCTGGTTGGCCACCGGCTCGGCGATCTTCATCCAGCGCCCCACGAAATCCGTATCGGCCAGCTTCTTGCGCGGTTCCATCAGGGCACGGATGCCGCCGCAACGGGCGTGGCCCAGCACGATCACGCGCGCCACTTCAAGGTTGCAGATGGCGAACTCGATGGCCGAGCTCACCCCCGGCGGCGCGTCCGGCGTGCACGGCGGCACCAGGTTGGCGATATTGCGTATCACGAACAGGTCGCCCGGGTCGCTGCCCGTCAGCAGCATGGGATCGACCCGCGAGTCGCAGCAGCCGATCAGCAGTGTGCCTGGACGCTGGCCGGCACGCAGGCTGTCGTACAGCGTCTGCGATTCGGCGAAATACTGCTGCTGGAAGCGGCTGAAGCCGCGCACAAATTTTTCGATAGCTTCCATTTATGCTCCCGCCCTCATACCAATCCGCCACGCGGCCCACGCACCGCGGGCGCGCCACGCTGCATGGCCAGCGCCTTGCGCGCCGGCCGCTCGAACGGCAGCACGGTGGCGCGCGGCGCGTCGACCTTGAACACGGCCACCAGCTCGGACAAGCCATCCGCCTGCGCCTGCAGCGCCTGGGCGGCGGCGGCCACCTCCTCCACCCGCACCGCGTTGCTGCGCGTGCCTTCGTCCATCTGGCTGACGGCATGGTTGATCTGTTCGATGCCCGCGCTCTGCTCGGCACCGGCGCGGCTGATGTCGGCGATGATGGCCGTCACCTGGCCGATGCTGCTCAGGATCTCGTGCATGGTGGCGCCGGCCTGGTCGACCAGCAGCGCCCCTTCGGCCACCTGTTCCTGCGATTCCTGCACCAGCTGCTTGATCTGGCGCGCGGCGGCGGCCGATTGCTGCGCCAGCTGGTGCACTTCCGTCGCCACCACGGCGAAGCCCTTGCCATGGTTGCCGGCACGCGCCGCTTCCACGGCCGCGTTCAGCGCCAGCAGGTTGGTCTGGAACGCCAGCCGGTCGATCACGCCGATGATGTCGCCGATCCGGCCCGCCGAGCTGTTGATGGCGCCCATGGTGCTCACCACCCTGGCCACCACGGCCTCGCCCTGGTTGGCCACCTGCGCGGCCGACTGGGCCAGCTGGTTCGCCTCCTGGGCGCTGGCGCCGTTCTCGCGTACGGCCACCGTCAGCTGCTCCATCGAGGCGGCCGTCTGCTGCAGCGCGCTGGCCTGCTGCTCGGTGCGCGCGGCCAGTTCCACGTTGCCGGCGGCGATGCTGTGGGCGGCGCCGTTGATGGCGGCCGTGCCGCCCCGTACGTCGCTCACGATCCGGGTCAGGCTGTCGTTCATGTCGGCCAGCGATTGCAGCAGCTGGCCCGTTTCATCGCGCGTCCCGACCACGATGCGCTGGGTCAGGTCGCCCGCCGCCACGCTGCCGGCCACCCGCACCGCCAGTTCCAGCGGCCGCACGATGGCCCGCTGCAGCAGCACGCCGATCACGGCCGACAGCACCAGGCCGAAGGCGATGCCCGTCAGGCAGGCCAGGCGCACGCGCTGGTAGATCTGCTGGCTGTGTTCGAATTCGGCGCGCGCGCCCGACAGCTGCAGTGCCATCAGCGCGTCGATATCCTTGCGCACGGGCGCGAACAGGCTGGCCATCGGGCCGCGCATGAGGGTGCGCGCGGTGCCATGGTCGTCATTGCGCAGCGCTTCGACGGCAGGCCGCAGGCCTTGCGCGACGAATTCGCGGCGGGCGGCGGAAAAGGCACGCGCCAGTTCCGCTTCCTCGGGGCGCAGGCCGCTCTGGACATAGGATTCCCACATGCGGGCGATGGTGGCGCTGCGCTGTTCGACTTCGGCCATCTCGCGCTGCACGACGTCCGGTGTCTCGTTGAGCGACTGGGCCACCGTCAGCTGGTTGGCGTCGATCAGGCGCACGATCTGGTCCAGCTGCGACATGGGCAGCATGCGCTGCTCGTAGTTGTTGCGCAGCGTGTCGTTGGCGCCGGCCAGGCTGACCAGGCCGATCACGCCACCCAGCACCAGCAGGACGGACAAAAATCCGATCACGAACACGAGTCGCAACCGGATGGTGAGGTTCTTGAACATGGGGACTCCAGGCTGGCGCCCGGCACCGGATCAACCGGCGCAGGCGCGCAGCTTTTCTTCGTTGAGGATGGTGACCTTGCGGCCCTTGAATGCGATCAACTGTTGCGTGCTCAGGTCGGCCATGATGCGCGAGAAGTGTTCCGGCGTCAGGTTCAGGCGCGAGGCCAGCACGGCCTTGGCCACCGGCAGCGTCAGTTCGGCGCCCGTGTCGGCGCTGCGATCCTTGAGCAGGTAGGACACCACGCGCTGGGTGCCCGAGCGCAGCGAATACGACTCCATGTCGCACATCAGGCTGTGCATGCGCTGGCTCAGGCCCGCCAGCATCTTGCAGGCGAACGCGGGATCGCTTTCGATCTCGCGGAAGATGGCCTGCTTGGACACGTGCAGCAGCAGCGAGTCCGCCATGGCCTGGGACGATACGATGTAGGGGCTGCCCATGAACATCAGGGCTTCGCCGAAGCTGTGGCCGGGACCCACCAGCTCGATCACCTTCTCGGCACCCTGGGCGGAGGTGAACGACAGCTTGACCTGGCCGTACAGCACCACGTGGAAGCCGACGCAGGGGTCGCCCCGCTGGAAGATGATTTCGCCCCGCTCGACCCGCACTTCCGTCGTGCCCAGGGCGATGCGGTCCAGTTCCTCCTGGCGCATCGAGTTAAACAGCGGCACCCGCGACAGGAAGGTTTGTACTTTGATCTTGGTCTTGTCCATCATGTCCTCAAATCGTGCGTGAATAGCGCATCGGGCTGGGGCCCTCCTCGCGCGGCGCGTGCAGGTAGCGGTCGAACGCCATGCAGATATTGCGGATCAGCAGGCGGCCCCGCATCTCCACCTTCAGGCCGTTGGCGTCCATGCGCAACAGGCCCTGTTCCTGCAACGGCCGCAGGCGTTCGATGTCGGCCGCGAAGTAGTCGGCCGGTGCCTGGCCGCCGGGGATGGCCAGGTCGGCGTAATCGAGTTCGAAGTCGCACATCAACTTGCCGATCACGCGCCGGCGCAGCAGGTCGTCCTCGTTCAGATCGATGCCGCGCGCGATCGGCAGTTCGCCCGCATCCAGCCGCTCGTAGTAGGCCGACAGCACCTTCTCGTTCTGGCTGTAGCTGCCGCCCACGTCGCTGATGGCCGATACGCCCAGCGCCACCATGTCGGCGTCGGCATGGGTGGAATAGCCCTGGAAATTGCGGTGCAGCTCACCGTCGACCTGGCTGCGCGCCAGGTCGTCCTCCGGCAGCGCGAAATGGTCCATGCCGATGTAGACGTAGCCGGCCGCCGTCAGGCGCGCGATGCACAGGCCCAGCATTTCGAGCTTGGTTTCGCCGTCGGGCAAGGTGTCCGCGTCGATCAGGCGCTGGGCCTTGAACAGGTGCGGCATGTGGGCGTAGTTGTAGATGGCGATGCGGTCGGGACGGGCCGCGATCACCTTGTCGAGCGTGGGGCCCATGCTGGCCACGGTCTGCTTGGGCAGGCCGTAGATCAGGTCCACGCTGATGGAACGGAAGCCGGCCGCGCGGGCCGCTTCCAGCACGGCGATGGTCTGCTCGTAGGGCTGGATGCGGTTGACGGCCTGCTGCACTTCGGGATCGAAGTCCTGGATGCCCAGGCTGATGCGGTTGAAGCCCTGGCGGCGCAGGGTGTGGATGCGTTGCGGGGTGACGGTGCGGGGATCCACCTCGACCGAGAATTCGCCCTCGGCGTCGGACACGAAATCGAACTGCTGGCGCAGATAGGCCAGCAGGCCGTCCATCTGCTGGTCCGTCAGGTAGGTCGGCGTGCCGCCCCCGAAGTGCAGCTGGTCGACCCGGTTCATGCCGGCGAACAACCTGGCCTGCATGGCGATTTCGCGCCGCAGGTAGTCCAGGTAGGTCACCGCCTTGCTGTGGTCCTGCGTGATGATCTTGTTGCAGGCGCAGTAGTAACACAGCGATTCGCAGAACGGGATGTGGATGTACAGCGACAGCCCACTCGGCGTACCCCGGGCCCGCACCCGCTCCACGGCGCCCTGGTACTGCTCCTGGCCGTAGCCGGAGACGAAACGGTCGGCCGTCGGATAGGACGTGTAGCGCGGTCCCATCTGGTTGAGCTTGCGCACGAGCGCAGCATCGAACTCCACCGACGGCGTGAGCGGGATGACTTTGGGGGTAGACATATTGTAACTCCAGTGTGGGCGCGGCCCGCCTTAGCAAGGCATGGCGGCACCCTTGCGCGAGTAGCACCACCAGGTGATGGCAATGCAGCTGACATAGAATCCGATGAAGCACCACAGGGCCGTGTCGGGGCTGCCCGTCATGGCGATCGAAGTGCCATAGCTCTTCGGAATGAAGAAGGCGCCATAGGCCGCCACTGCCGAAGTAAAGCCTAACACAGCGGCGCCTTCCTTGTTGGCGTCGACGATGGCCTGGTCCTGCACGGCCTTGGGCTTGCCGGCGGCGGCGCGCTGGCGCTCCGTCAGGAAGATCACTGGGATCATGCGGAAGGTCGAGGCATTGCCCACGCCGGTGCCGGCGAACAGCAGCATGAACATCCAGAAGAAGCCCGTGAAGTTGCCGGTCAAGCCGTCATGCGGTGCGAAGTGCAGCACGCCCACCACGGCCAGGATCATGCCGATGAAGGTCCAGAAGGTGACGCGGGCGCCGCCCAGCTTGTCGGAGATGATGCCGCCCACCACGCGCGCCAGCGCACCGACCAGAGGGCCGAGGAAGGCGTACTGCAGCGGGTTCACGTCGGGGAACTGGGTTTTCATCAGCAGCGGGAAGCCGGCCGAGTAGCCGATGAACGAGCCGAAGGTGCCCGTGTACAGCCAGCACATGAGCCAGTTATGCTTGCGCTTGAAGATCACGGCTTGTTCCGCGAACGAAGCCTTGGCCGAGGCCAGGTCGTTCATGCCGAACCAGGCCAGCAGGCTGCTGACGGCGATGAACGGCACCCAGATGAAGCCGGCGTTCTGCAGCCACAGGTTGCTGGTCTGACCCAGCTTGCCGATGGTCTGCGCCTCGCCGCCGATGGAGCCGAAGATGCCCATGGTGATCACCAGCGGCACCACGAACTGCACGGCCGAAACGCCCAGGTTACCCAGGCCGGCGTTCATGCCCAGCGCATAGCCTTTCTGCGCCTTGGGGAAGAAGAAGCTGATGTTGGCCATGGACGAGGCGAAGTTGCCGCCGCCGAAGCCGCACAGCAGGGCCAGGATCAGCATGGTCGGGTAGCCGGTGCTGGTGTCCTGCACGGCAAAGCCGATGCCGATGGCCGGGATCAGCAGCGAGGCGGTGGAAATGGTGGTCCACTTGCGCCCGCCGAAGATGGGCACCATGAACGAGTAGAAGATGCGCAGCGTGGCGCCGGACAGGCCGGGCAAGGCCGTCAGCCAGAACAGCTGGTTGGTGCTGTACTTGAAGCCGATGGCGGGCAGCTTGACCACCACCACGCTCCACACCATCCACACGGCGAACGCCAAGGCCAGCGCGGGGATGGAGATCCACAGGTTGCGGTTGGCCGTACTTCGGCCCGTGTTTTGCCAGAAGGCCGGGGTTTCCGGCTCCCAGGTATTGATCATGTACTTGCTCATACTATTCTCCTGATTTCACTTTGATATTGGGGTCGGAAACGGTTTATGCGGCAGCTGCCTGCGCGCCGCGGCGGGCGTCGCTGGCGGCCGGCGCCGCGGCGCCGGGACGGAACGAGAAGTGCATCCACACCAGCGATACGCAGACCGTGCCGTACAGCAGCATGAAGGCGCTCGAACGTACGCCCGTCAGGTCGACCAGGGCGCCGAACATGATGGGCAGGATGAAGCCGCCCAGGCCACCGGCCAGGCCCACCACGCCGGACACGGCGCCGATGTTGTCGCTGAATTCGTCGCCGATGAACTTGAAGACGGAAGCCTTGCCGATCGCCATGGCGGTGCCGACGATGAACAGCACGGCCGTGAACATCCAGGGCGATACGCCCAGGTGCACCACCAGGTCGCCCTTGATGGTCTTGACCACCATGTCGGTCTGCGGGTACGACAGCAGGAAGAAGCACACCCAGCACACCCACATCACGGCCCAGGTGACCTTGTGGGCGCCGTAGCGGTCCGAGATCCAGCCGCCCAGCGCGCGCAGCACGCCGCCCGGCAGCGAGAAGCAGGCCGCCAGCAATGCGGCCAGGCGCAGGTCGAAGCCGTATTCGGCCACGTAGTATTTGGTCATCCACAGCGCCAGGCCCACATAGCCGCCGAACACGACGGAGTAGTACTGGCAATAGCGCCACACGCGGCGGTCCTTGAGCACCTTGAGCTGGTCGGTGAAGCTCACCGTGCCGGGCACCAGGTGCGACGGATCGCTGTAGCTAAAGGCCCAGAAGGCCAGCGCCGTCAGCAGCATGGTGGCCGCATAGACGGTGGGCAGCATCTGCCAGCCGAAGGCGGTGATGATGGCCGGCGCCACGAACTTGGTCAGGGCCGAGCCGGAGTTACCGGCGCCGAAGATACCCATGGCCAGGCCGCGGCGCTCCTTGGGGAACCAGCGCGCCACATAGGGCGTGCCGACCGAGAACGAGCCGCCGGCCAGGCCGACGAACAGGCCCAGGGTAAGGAATTGCCAGAATTCCGTGGCGCGCCCGATCAGGTAGATGGGGATCACGGTCGCCAGCATCAGCGCGAAGAACACCACGCGCCCGCCAAAGCGGTCGCACCAGATGCCCAGCGGGACGCGCACCAGCGAGCCGCTCAGCACGGGCATGGCGGCCAACAGGCCGAACTGGGTCTCATTCAAGCCCAGTGTCTTCTTGATCGGGATGCCCAGCACGGCGAACATCATCCAGATCGCGAAGCAGATGGTGAAGGCCGTCGTGCTACTGACCAGCACCCGTATCGCTTTATTCTTGCTTTCCACTTTGCCTCTCCTGACACACTATGGGATGACGTCAGGGTACGCGGCAACGCACAGAGACACTATTATCCGTAGGGCTAATTCTCGACGGCAATCAGACTAGCCCCCTCAGCCAAAAGAACTAGTCGCCAGGTCCAGCCGTTGCAAAAACTGCATTGGCGCGCCCCCGCCCTGCCCGGCGCCGGGCAAGGCCACCAGGTCGGCCAGCGTGGCCCGGTCCAGCACGGCCAGGTAGGCGGCCGTGGCCTGGCCCAGCAAGCCTTTCAGCCCGCAGCAGCTGGCGTAGGGACACACTTCGCGCGCCGCATCGAAGCAGGCCGCCATATAAAAGTCGTTCTCCGTGTGACGCACCACGGCGCCCACGCTGATCTCGCTGGGCGCCCTGGCCAGGCGCAGGCCGCCGTTGCGGCCCCGTACCGTCTGCACCAGGCCCGTCAGGCCCAGCTGGTACACCACCTTCATCAGGTGGTTCTTCGAAATGCCGTGCTGGCTGGCGATATCCTGGATCGTCACCAGACGATCGCGCTGGCCCGCCAGGTGTATCAGCGTGCGCAGCGTGTAGTCGGTGTATGCGGTCAGCCTCATGGCTCCCCCTTGTTAATCTGTACACAAAACCCTCCCATTGGAGGCATTGTTGGATTATTGATGCATCCAAAATATTTGTTCATAACTTGGATCAAGAAAAACATACATTTGTTATGCTTCTTTAAAACCGCGGCCTATTATTCGTATCAGACGAGCGCCAACACAAAGGCTCGCCCCGATTTCACACACCAACCATGAGGAACTTAGCCATGCACGCCACGCGCAAACTCTGGACCTGGCTGGCCGTCATCTGCGTCCTATCCTTCACCGTACTCGGGTGGGTAGGCGCAGAGATTTACCTGACAGCCCCGCCTATCCCCAAGCACATCGTCTCCAACGATGGTCAACAGCTCTTCACGGGCGAGCAAGTCCAACGCGGCCAGGAAGCATGGCTGGCGGCTGGCGGCCAGCAACTGGGCACCGTCTGGGGCCACGGCAGCTATGTGGCACCCGACTGGTCGGCCGACTGGCTGCACCGCGAAGCGCTGGCCCTGCGCGAGATCTGGGCCCAGCACGAGTACAAGGTGCCGTTCGACCAGCTGAACAAGGCCACCCAGGGCGCGCTCAACGCACGCCTGCAGGAAGAAATGCGCCATAACAGCTACGACAAGGCCAGCGACACCATCACGCTGTCGGCCGACCGTGCCGCCGCCGTGCGCGCCGTGGCCGAGCACTACATGGGCCTGTTCGGCACCGATCCCAAGCTCGAAGCGCTGCGCGTCCAGTACGCGATGAACACCAACTCGCTGCCTGACCACGACGACCTGCAGGCGCTGCCCGCCTTCATCTTCTGGTCCGCCTGGGCCGCCGGCACCGACCGTCCGGGCGCCACCCTGCTCAGCTATACGAGCAACTGGCCCAGCGAACCGCTGATCAACAACCGCCCGACGGCCACGGCCGGCATCTGGTCGGTCGCCTCCATCATCCTGATGATAGGCGCCATCGCCGCCATGGTCATGTACCACTCGACCGCCAAGGAAGAGGAAGATCCCGTTCCGCCGAAGAATGACCCGCTGTTCAGCCTGAAGGCCACGCCTTCCATGAAGGCCACCAAGAAGTACTTCTTCGTCGTCATCGGCCTGATCCTGGCCCAGGTGGCCATGGGCGCCATCACCGCCCACTACGCCGTCGAAGGCCACAGCTTCTTCGGCTTCCCGCTGGCCGACATCCTGCCGTTCACGGTCAGCCGCACCATCCACACCCAGTTCGCCGTGCTGTGGATCGCCACCGCCTGGCTGGCCACGGGCCTGTACATCGCGCCAGCCATTTCCGGCCATGAGCCCAAGTACCAGAAACTGGGCGTGAACCTGCTGTTCTACGCACTGCTGTTCATCGTCGTCGGCTCCACCGCCATGGGCTGGATCGGTTCCGTCGGCCACAAAGGCAGCGCCTTCGCATTCTGGATCGGTAACCAGGGCCTGGAATTCACCAGCATGGGCCGTGTGTGGCAAATCCTGCTGTTCGTCGGCCTGCTGTTCTGGGTCACGCTGCTGGGCCGTGGCCTGTGGCCTGCGCTGAAAAAGCCTTCGGAAAGCCGCGGCCTGATCGCCATGGTGTTCCTGTCGGCCCTGTGCATCGGCGGCTTCTACGCCACCTCGCTGACCTGGGGTCGTACCACCCACTACTCGATGATCGAATACTGGCGCTGGTGGCTGGTCCACCTGTGGGTGGAAGGCTTCTTCGAAGTGTTCGCCACCGCCGTCATCGCCCTGCTGTTCACCCGTCTGGGCCTGATCCGCGCCGCCACCGCCAACAGCGCCATCGTGCTGGAAACCATCGTGTTCCTGTTCGGCGGCATCCTGGGCACGCTGCACCACCTGTACTTCACCGGCACGCCTACCTTCGTGATCGCCATCGGCGCGATGTTCTCGGCGCTGGAAGTGGTGCCGCTGTCGATGATCGGTGTGGAAGCGTTCCGCAACTACCAGCGTTCGAAGGCCGCACCATGGGTCCAGAGCTACAAGTGGTCCATCCTGTGCTTCATCGCCGTCGGCTTCTGGAACACGGTGGGCGCCGGCCTGCTGGGCTTCTCGATCAACACCCCGATCGCGCTGTACTACATGCAAGGCCTGAACATGACGGCCGCCCACGGCCACGCCGCCCTGTTCGGTGTGTACGGCATGCTCGGTATCGGCCTGATGCTGTTCTGCCTGCGTGGCCTGTCGGACCGCGCCGCCTGGGCCGACAGCCTGCTCAAACCGATGTTCTGGCTGCTCAACATCGGCCTGGCCATGATGGTGTTCATCTCGCTGGTGCCGGCCGGTATCTACCAGGCCTGGGCCAGCGTCACCGAAGGCATGTGGTTCGCCCGCTCGCCTGAAGTGATCCACTCCAAAGTGATGGAAACGCTGGTGTGGATGCGCGTCCCTGGCGACATCGTGTTCGCCCTCGGCACGCTGTTCCTGGCGCTGTTCGCATGGCGCCTGCTGACCGGCGGCAGCAAAGCCGCCGCCACGCAAGCGGCGGTAACGGGCGCCGACCGCGCCTGATCGATGTAGTCCCACGGGCCGCCACGGCGGCCCATCATGCCGGGGAGGCGCATGCCGCCTCCCCCACTTTGATTAAATTGAACTGGAGTGTTAACATGTCCCACGATTGCTCGCAACCGACCGGCCCCGAAGGCATCTATCCTTTCGACGCGCGCGGCGTTGCCAAACGATTCCGCCACGCCGCCATCTTCGGCGCGCTCGATGCCCTCAACCCCGGAGAAGTCATGCGCTTTTGTAACGACCACGACCCGCTGCCGCTGCTGAACCAGATCGCCAACTTCTTCGGCCCCAAGATCAAGGTCGCCTACGTGTCGCGCCAGCCGGGCCAGGTCATCATCGACTTCCTGGTCGCCGCCTGACCGCCACGCATGGACTACTACGCCATCAAGCATTTTCACATGGGCTGCGCTGCCGTCAGCGGCAGCCTGTTCCTGCTGCGGGGCTACTGGATGCTGGCCAGTCCGGCCACCCTGCAGCAGCGCTGGGTGCGCACCGCGCCCCACGTGGTGGACACGGCGCTGCTGGCCAGCGCGCTGACCATGGTAGTCCTGTCCGGCCAGTATCCGTTCGTGCAAGGCTGGCTCACCGCCAAGGTGCTGGCCCTGCTGCTCTACATCGCACTGGGCACCATCGCCCTCAAGCGCGGCAAGACCCGCACCGTGCGCGCCACCGCCTTTGCCGGCGCCGTCGCCGCCTTCCTCTACATCGGTTCCGTCGCCTTCACCAAGCAAGCCTGGCCGTTCTGAACGGGCCGCGCCCTGCGCCTCAAGATTTGACAATTTACATCAAGGAAAGTCTTCCAGCCGGTACGTAGCATGGTGTTGTCGTCCACAACAGGGATGGCACCCTCAACCAACAAGGTGAAGAAGATGAAGAAGAAATACAAACTTGCCGCGACCTGGCTGGCCAGCGTCACCGCCGCACTCAGCATGGTTCCCGTCAACGCTGCCGCGCCTGCGGCTCCGGCTGCAGAAGCCGCCCTGCCCGTTGTAGTGCAGGAACTGGTGGCGCCGCCCGCGCTGCCCCCGCGCATTACCCGCACGACGGCCGCGCGCGTGGTGGTCAACCTGACGGTGGAAGAAGTGGAGCGCGAAATCGCCCCCGGCACGCGCTATACCTTCTGGACCTTCGGCGGCACCGTGCCGGGCAAGATGATACGTGTGCGCGAAGGCGACACGGTCGAGCTGCACCTGAAGAACCTGCCCGGCAACAAGCTGCCCCACAATATCGACCTGCATGCCGTGACCGGCCCCGGCGGCGGCGCCGCGCAGACCCTGATCGCACCGGGCAACGAAGCCACCTTTACCTTCAAGACCCTCAATCCCGGCCTGTACGTCTACCACTGCGCCACGGCGCCGGTCGATATGCACATCGGTAACGGCATGTACGGCATGATCCTGGTCGAGCCCAAGGAAGGCATGCCGCCCGTCGACAAGGAATTCTATGTGATGCAAGGCGACTTCTACACCACCGGCGCCTACCGCGCCCCTGGCCTGCAGGCGTTCGACATGCAAAAGACCATCGACGAGAAGCCGACCTACGTGCTGTTCAACGGCGGCGACGGCGCGCTGACGGGCGCCAACTCGCTCAAGGCCAACGCCAACGAGAAGGTGCGCATGTACTTCGGCGTGGGCGGTCCCAACATCACCTCCAGCTTCCACATCATCGGCACCATCTTCGACAAGGTCTATACCGAGGGCGGCACCCGCTACCAGGAAAACGTGCAGACCACCATGGTGCCGGCCGGCGGCTCGGCCATCGTCGAATTCGTGCCGCGCGTACCGGGCAACCTGACGCTGGTCGACCACTCGCTGTCGCGCGCCTTCAACAAGGGCGCCATCGGCCTGCTGGCCGTGACCGGCCCTGAGCAGCCGGCCATCTACAGCAAGGGCATCAAGACGCCGCTGCCGGGCGTCGCCAAGGCGGCAGCGCCTGCGCCGGCAGCGCCGGTGGTGACCGGCTCGGCCCACGCGGCCCAGCAGGTACGCGGCAAGCAAGTGTACGAAGCCACCTGCGCCGCCTGCCACCAGGCCGACGGCAAGGGCGTCGCCGGCGTGTTCCCGCCCCTGGCCAATTCGGACTTCTTCCAGCAACGTCCGTATGAGATGGCGCACATCGTCATCAACGGCCGCAGCGGCGAACTGGTGGTCAACGGCGACCATTACAACGGCGTGATGCCGGCCCAGGACTTGAACGACGAGGACGTGGCAGCCGTCATCAACTACGTCAACGTGGAGCTCAACAAGGGCAAGCCGGTGATCACGCCGGCGCAGGTGCGCGACATGCGCAAGGCCAAGTAACCATGGCCACCTCGCCACGCCATCTTGTGGCAGCCGGCCTGGCGTTCTGCCTGGCCGCGCTGCCATGCGCCGCCGGCGCCAGCGGCGGCGACTACCGCCCGCTGCCCGGCGGCCAGCTGCGCAGCGTGCTGCCGGCCGATGGCGTGGCGTCCGACGCCACCGTGGCCCCGTTCCAGATGCGTACCCGCCCCGTCACCAACGGCGAGTTCCGCGCGTTTGTGCGCCAGCATCCGGAATGGGAACGCGGCCAGGCGCCGGCTCTATTTGCTTCGCCTACCTATCTGCAGGGCTGGGCCACCCCCGACGATCCGGCGCCGCTGGCGCTGGACGCACCCGTGATCCGCGTCAGCTGGTACGCGGCAGCGGCGTTTTGCGCCAGCGAGCAGGCCCGCCTGCCGCGCTGGTATGAATGGGAATTTGCGGCAGCGGCCGACGAGCACCGGCCCGACGCCCGCGACGATCCGGCCTGGCTGGCCCGCATCCTGGACTGGTACGCCTCGCCCGGCCATGGCCCGCTGCAATCGGTGGCGGCCGGCGCGCCCAACTACTACGGCCTGTACGACATGCACGGCCTGGTGTGGGAATGGGTGGACGACTTCAACGGCCTGTTCGTCAACGCCGACAGCCGCGCCAAGGGCGAACAGAAGACGCTCGACTACTGCGGCGGCGCCGCCGTCTCGCTGGCCGACCGCCGCAACTACGCGGTGCTGATGCGCCTGGCCCTGCTGGCGGCCATGGAAAGCCAGCAGGATGGCGCCAACCTGGGCTTCCGCTGCGCGCGCGACGCGGCTCCCTGAACTCTAGGAATTCATCATGACAATCCGTTCAAATTTCACCCGCGGCGCGCTGCGCGGCACGCTGGCCTGCACGCTGTTGCTGGCCGCCGCCCTGTCCGCGACCGCGGCACCGGCCTCACCGGCCGCCGCCGCCCGTCCTGCCTTTTCGGGCGCCTCGCTGTACCAGCTGGACACCACCCTGACCGACAGCCTTGGCCAGCGCAGCAGCCTGCGCGACATGGCCGGCCAGGTGGCCCTGGTCACCATGTTCTACGGCGATTGCAACACGGCTTGCCCGGTGGTGATCGAAAACCTCAAGCGCACGGTCGCCGTCCTGGGCCCGCAGGGCCGCAAGCTCAAGGTGCTGATGGTCAGCCTCGACCCGTTCCATGATTCACCGGCCTCGCTGGCCCAGCTGGCCGGCAGCCACCACCTCGACACCAGCCAGTTCAAGCTGGCCGTGGCCAAGGATGAAGCGCAGACCCGCACGATGGCGGCCGCCCTCAACATCAAGTTCCGCGTGATGGGCAGCGGCGAAATCAACCACACGGCCCGCATCGTCCTGATCGACGCCGGCGGTAACGTGCTGGCCGCCAGCAGCAAGCTCGATGCCACCCCGGAGCCGGAGTTCCTGAAGCAGATCGCCGCCGCATTGAAAGCCGGCTGATCCCGCCGGCCAGGGCCGACGGCGCACGCCTAGCGGCAAACGCGCAACGCGGCCACCGTCAAGATCAGGATGGGAAGCAGCAGGCTCCAGAACTGCCACGCCACGCAGGCATAGGCCCCACTGACCGCACCCAGGCCAAAGGCCAGCACCGGCCACAGGAATTTGTTGATGCGCTGGCGTGTTGCGCCATCCCTGCCGCCGCCCATCAAATCGAGCAAGTCGATCACCACCTGGGTGACATTGCCGGTCATGACGGTGGTGGGCGCGAGATCCGTCCAAACCAACCGGCTGGCGGCGTTCTGCACGCCCATGGCCGCCGCCCCTGCCATGCCGGCGCACAGGGCCAGCAGCGTATCGGGCGCCCGTATCGGCTCGGCCAGCGAACCAAGCAGCATAAAGGCCAGCAGGAAGACAATTTGCATGCCCAGCGCCACGCCGAATGGCGCCCGGTTCCGCGCCTGCAGCCGGTTCACCACCAGGCGCGTCAACACCACGGCGGCGATAAAGGCCGGGAATGCCAGGAACTTGATCAGCACCCCATGGCTGGGCCGCGCCAGCTCGCTGCCGATCAGGACAAAGTTGCCGGTGACATGGGCCGTAAACAAGCCAAACAGCGACATGAAGCCGACGGTATCCACATAGCCGGCCACGTAGCCCAGCCCCACTCCCAAGTATTTGTTGTGCTCCAATTAGCCCCCCGATGTCAAACGCCACGCGGCAGCAAGGCCCGCAGCAGGATCAAGACTGCAAACCGCCCAACACGAAACCGGCGCTCATGGCCGCCACCGGCAATGTTCCGATGGGCGCGGACCGTCCGTCTCAGAACGCAAAGCAGCTGCAGCCCAGCGCGCCCCAGAAGCCGGCAAATTCCGACACCGGCACGGTCGACTTGCGCGCCACGTCGTGCGCGTGTGCGTGCACGGAGCAGGCGCCGCGGCACTGGTGCGGCATGGCAGCCCGCGCCTGCTTGCCTTGCTGCGCCTTTGCCAGCGGCCGGTAATGCCCGCTCACCTTGGCCACCGGCGACCATTCCGGCAGCACCGGCAACGGTGGCGGCGCCAGCGGCGTGAACTCCGCCGCCCCATACACAATCTTGCCGCCCACGACAGTCAGCACGGACTCGATGGCCTTGATGTCATCCTCATGCACGCTGAAGAAATCGGCCGACAGCACGGCCAGGTCGGCCAGCTGGCCGGCCTTGATCTGCCCCTTCTTGCCCTGCTCGTTGGAGAACCAGCTGCTGCCCCGGGTCCACAACTCCAGCGCCGTTTCGCGCGGCAGCCTGGCGCCGGCGTCATACAGGCGCAGCCCGCCCACGGTGCGGCCAGACACCAGCCAGTACAAGGCCGTCCACGGGTTATAGCTGGCCACCCGCGTGGCGTCGGTGCCGGCGCCGACCGGCACGCCCATTTCCAGCATCTTGGCCACGGGCGGGGTGGCGCGGGCGGCGTCGGCGCCGTAACGCTCGACAAAATATTCGCCCTGGAACGCCATCCTGTGCTGGATGGCGATGCCGCCGCCCAGGGCCCGGACTCGCTCGATATTGCGCTCGGTGATGGTCTCGGCGTGGTCGAACATCCAGTGCAGGCCATCGAACGGAATCTCGCGGTTGACCTTTTCGAACACGTCGAGCATGCGCGAAATCGATTCATCGTAGGTGGCATGCAGGCGGAACGGCCAGCGCTGGCTGACCAGGTGGCGCACCACCTTTTCCAGTTCGTCTTCCATGCCCTCGGCCAGCTCGGGCCGAGGTTCCAGGAAATCTTCAAAGTCGGCGGCCGAAAACACCAGCATTTCGCCGGCGCCGTTATGGCGATAAAAATCGTTGCCGTCGCCGGGCTTGACCAGCTGGGTCCATTGCTGGAAGTCCTGCAGCTCCTGCCCTTTGTTCTGGGTGAACAGGTTGTAGGCGATGCGTATCGTCAGCTGCTCGTCCTTGGCCAGCTGGTCGATGATGGCGTAGTCCTCCGGATAGTTCTGGAAACCGCCGCCGGCATCGATGGCGCTGGTCAGGCCCAGCCGGTTCAATTCGCGCATGAACTGGCGGGTGGAGTTCACCTGCTGTTCCAGCGGCAGCTTGGGGCCCTTGGCCAGGGTCGCATACAGGATCATCGCATTGGGGCGGGCGATCAGCATGCCGGTCGGGTTGCCGGCGGCGTCGCGCTGGATCTCGCCGCCGGGCGGATTCGGGGTGTCCTTGGTATAACCCACCGCCTGCAGCGCGGCCCGGTTCAGCAAGGCGCGGTCGTACAGGTGCAGGATAAAGACCGGGGTGTCTGGCGCGGCCGCGTTGATTTCATCCAGGGTCGGCATGCGCCGTTCGGCAAACTGGAACTCGGTCCAGCCGCCCACCACGCGTACCCATTGCGGATGCGGTGTGCGCGCAGCCTGGTCCCTCAGCATGCGCAGGGCGTCGGCCAGCGAGGGCACGCCTTCCCAGCGCAGCTCCAGGTTGTAATTGAGGCCGCCCCGTATCAGGTGCAGATGGGAGTCGTTCAGCCCCGGGATGACGGTGCGGCGCTGCAGATCGACCACCTTGGTGGCGCTGCCCTGGTAGCGCATCACCTCTTCGCCCTCCCCCACGGCCAGGAATTTGCCATCCTTGATGGCGACGGCGCTGGCCACGGGCTGGCTGCGGTCTACGGTGTGGATACGGCCATTGTGCAAGATCAGGTCGGCGTGCATGGTGCTTCCTTTGTGGTTCGGCGGTAACAGCGGCTTCGCCAGGCCAGCCTGTCCGGCCAGACGCCGGACAGGCTCGCTGCTAGCTCAGCCATTTAACTGGCGTAAGCGGTCAATGGCCTTCGGATGCGTTGAACATGGTCTTGGCATAGATCAGGCCAAGACCATAGCCGCCGCCGTGGGCGATGGAGGTGGCCACGGTCTGATTGTACGTCTCGCCGCGGGCCCAGTCGCGCTGCAGTTCCAGCAGATACTGGAGCGACGTCATGGGCCGAGCGCCGGCCTGGATCATGCGTTCCATGCCGCGCTGGTGGGCTTCATCGGACACGTCGCCGCAGGCGTCGGCGATGACATACACCTCAAACCCCTGGTCCAGCGCCGACAGCGCGGGGCCGACGATGCAGACCGAAGTCCACAGACCGGCCAGCACGATCTTGTCCTTGCCGATGGCATTGACGCGCTCGGCGATGCGGCCGTCCTCCCAGGTGTTCATGGTGGTGCGGTCGATCACCTGATCTTCCGGGAAGACCGACTTGATTTCGTCGAAGATGGGGCCCGAGAACGACTTTTCCGCAACCGTGGTGAGGATGGTCGACACCGTAAATTCCTTGGCGGCCTTGGCCACCAGGGCGGCATTGTTGCGCAGCAGGGTGGCGTCGATGGACTTGGTGGCGAACGACATCTGCGACTGGTGGTCGATCATGATCAGGGTGTGGTTGCTGGGGTCCAGCAGGGTCTTGCCGGGTTGGGCTTTGGCGATGGGCATGGTGTTCTCCTTGCGCTATTGAGTGATGTTGGTCGAATTTCAATGGTCGATTTTTTCGAATACACTTCATGTGGGAAGCGCGATTCGATGTACGCAGTATGATTGCCACTCCAGAAAAAGAAAAACGGAAAAAGTCCCGAGCTATATTCGAAAAAATTGAACATATGGGATTTACGGCCGCAAACAACGGTTAACGTG
>NZ_JBYSZG010000007.1:150010-182447 GCF_058786935.1 Rugamonas sp. FW305-51 | reverse complement strand
TAATGCATTAAGCTAACCAGTACTAATTGCCCGTACGGCTTGTCCCTATAACCTTAGCAGGTTGTAAGAATAAGAAGCACGTGTTCCTGTGTTGTTGAGACATGCTTCATTACCCATTCTTTACGACTGGTATAAACGGTGTATATCGTTTATACTGCTTCTTCCAGATTCAAGCTGTTGCTGCCCCGTTGGGAGCAATAAGCTGTACAAGTTATGCCTGATGACCATAGCAAGTTGGTCCCACCCCTTCCCATCCCGAACAGGACCGTGAAACAACTCTGCGCCGATGATAGTGCTGCAACCAGTGTGAAAGTAGGTTATCGTCAGGCTAGTTATATAAAAAACCCCTTCCGGTGATCCGGTTGGGGTTTTTTTTCGTCCGTACTGATGGATCGTCGCCGCTGTCGGGTATATGTTACTAAAACATGGTGTAAGTCCCCTTATTTTTGCCCCGTGGAAACATAAGGTGTACCATGTCCCCTTTCGCGCTAGCTCTCGACCTCAATGAAAATTAAGACCGTTCCAACTAGTTGCAACAACAAGGTTTCCGCCCCGAGCGTGCGTCGCACCATGGTCCGGTTGCTGGGGTATTCCGGTGTCATTGCATTGTTGTGGGCACAGCCGTCGCGGGCTGATGAGGTGGCGGACGTGAGCAAATTGCTCCGTACCGGGAAGGTGGCCGAAGCGCTCGTCAAGACCAACGAATTCCTGGCCAAACACCCGGCCGATCCGCAGATGCGGTTCATGAAGGGGGTGTTGCTGACCGAGCAGAACAAGTCGGACGAGGCCATTGCCGTCTTCACCAAGCTGACCGAAGACTACCGCGACTTGCCGGAACCCTATAACAACCTGGCCGTCCTGTACGCGGCCAACGGCCAGTATGACAAGGCGCGCGTGGCGCTGGAAAAAGCCATCCGTACCAATCCCAGCTACATGACGGCCTACGAAAACCTGGGCGACGTCTATGGCAAGATGGCCAGCCAGGCATATGACAAGGCCTTGGCCCTCGGCGCGACGACCGCGCCGGCCAAGTCCAAGCTGACCTTGCTGCGTACGTTCTCCAGCAGCACGGGCGCGAAAGTGACTGTGCCGGAAACCCCGGTGGCCCAAGCGGCACCAGCGCCGGTCCATCCGCCAGCCAGTGCACCGGTACAGTTGATCACGCCGTTGTCGCCGAATGCGGCCAAGGCCTTGCCGCCACAGCGGATTCCTGCCCTGTCGGTGACGCCGCCGGCCGTCGCCGCCAAACCGGCACCCGCACCAGCACCGGTATTGGCCAAGGTTGAACCGCCCAAACCGGCGCCTGTGCCGGCACCGGTATTGGCCAAGGTTGAACCAGCCAAGCCGGCACCGGTTGCGGTCGCTGCACCTGTGCCGGCCAAAACTGCCGCGCCCATTGTGCTGGCGAAGGTTGAACCTGCCAAGCCGGCGGCCGTACCGGTTCCCGTGAAGGTGGAGCCCGCCAAGCCGGCGCCGGCGCCCGTGAAAGCGGAACCGCCCAAGCCGGCCCCTGCGCCAGTGTTGGCGAAGGTGGAACCGGCCAAGCCGGCCGCCAAGGCCGAACCGGACAACAGCGATAACGACGCCGTGCTGAAACAGGTACATGGCTGGGCCAAGGCCTGGTCGGCACAGAACGTGGATGGCTACCTCGGCTATTACGCCAACGAGTTCGAGCCGCCCAAGGGCATGTCGCGCAAGGCCTGGGCCGACGAGCGCCGGGCACGTATCGCCGGCAAAGGCCGCATCCATGTGGAAATCACCACGCCGGAAGTCGACGTCCATGGCAATACGGCGAAAGTGACGTTTCGGCAGACGTATGAATCCGACCGATTGACGGCTCGTAGCCGGAAAACGCTCGTGCTGATCAAAAATGGTGGAAAATGGCAGATCAAGCAGGAGTCCTCGGGTAGCTGATGTCACACTTTAGATTTATGCAAGATTGGCGGACAAGTAGTGTGCTGTGCGTCCTCCTCATGAGCGTGTTGGGGGGAGGGACCAGCTATGCTGCAAAAAAGCCCCTCAAGGCGCCCCATGCGCCGCAAGCCCGGAAGGCCGACCCTGAAGAGCTGCTGGCCGACATCTACCGCGAACTGGCGCAGCACAATCTGCGGGCAGCGCAGGAAAAGGCCGACGCCCTGGTGGAAGCCTACCCGAATTTCCGTCTCGGCCACCTGCTGCGCGGCGACTTGTTGCTGATGCATACCCGCCCCGTTGCCATGCTGGGCGCTGCCGTGCCAGCCGGCGAGGAAGCCAAGCTGGCCGATTTGCGGCGCGAAGCGGCCGTGCGCTTCCAGGCCCAGCCCGGCCGTCCGTCCGCCGCCCTCGTACCGCGCGCGCTGCTGCAAATGCGCAAGGACCAGCGCCATGCCCTGATCGTGGACGCCAAGCACTCCCGTCTCTACCTGTACGAAAACCGCAACGACCAGTTACACCTGCTGTCGGACTTTTACGTCAGCCAGGGCAAACTGGGCATCAACAAATCGCGCGAAGGCGACTTGCGCACGCCGATCGGTGTGTACTACATCGTCGGCCGCCTGCCCGGCGTGAAGCTGCCCGACATGTATGGCAAGGGCGCGCTGCCGCTCGATTACCCGAACGACTGGGACAAGCTGCATGGCCGCAGCGGTTCCGGCATCTGGGTCCACGGCACGCCGCCGGAAACGTTCAGCCGGCCGCCGCTGTCCACGGACGGATGCGTGGTGGTCAGCAACGACGACCTGTACAAGCTGACCCGCACGGTGGAAATCGGCAAGACCCCCGTACTGATCGGCGACCAGGTGGAATTCGTCAGCAAAACCGTCATGGAAAACGACCTCAAGCTGGCCAGCGGTCTGGTGGAGAGTTGGCGGCGCGACGTGGAGCGGCGCGACGATGCCGGCCTGCGTGCCCATTACTCGGCCCACTTCAAGTCATCCACCGACGAGGATGCCGGCACTTGGCTGGCCAAGCAGCAATTCCTGCCTGGCGCCAAGAAGGTCAGCGTCATCGTGAGCGATTCCAGCTACTTCCGCCAGCCTAGCAAGGAAGAAATCATCGTCAGCAACTTCACGCAGCAGACCGTGGTGGGCCGTTATCGCCACGCCGTGCGCAAGAAACAGTACTGGGCCAAGGAAGGCCAGGAATGGAAGATCGTGGCCGAGTCCAACGCATAGAAAAAAAGCGCTACAGATCATTCGACTGTAGCGCTTTTTTTATCAGCCGGCGGGCCGGTCAGAAGTGATAGGACGCCTTCAGTTCCACGAAGTTTACGCCCGTGTTGGGCTTGCGGTAGCCGCCATTGGAGAAGTGCTGGATCTTGGCGCCCACTTCCCATTTGTTGTCGAACACATAGCCGATGCCTATGTGGTCGCCGAACTGGAACAGGGTGGACAGGCGGTAGGTATTATTGTTGTACAGCTCGGACAGGCGGTGTACGCCGATGCCACCCTCATAATAGATGCCCCGCTTGTTGTCGTTCTCCCAGCGGAACACGGGCGTGAAGCCGATGTCGGTCAGGTTTTCATGGGCGCCCGGCACGTTCTGGTACTGCGTCTCGCGCCAATAGCCGAAGCTGGCGTCCCAGTAGCCGCTCAGGTGCGTGCCGTTCGACTGGAACCAGCGCGCACTCCAATCCTTCTGTACCCCCAGCCGTACCATACTGACCTTAGCGGAACTGCCATAGTCAACGGAAACGGAATCGATCACACTACCATCTGCTGCTTGTGCTGCATGCACTGCCAACAATGCGGCGGCCGCCGCAATCAACTTTTTAGCGAACATAGTATCCTTGCAATTAAAAAGCTGTATCTCTCTCATTTGGATACGGCTGACCTGATTGTACCGGGGTTCCAAAAAAATGTTTTAGCTTGAAAACTTTCTTAAATAGACTGCAAGATCCACCCTGACAGGAGTAAGTAACCTATGCGCATCACCTTCCTCGGTATTGGCTTGATGGGAGACCCGATGGTACGCCGCTTGTTAAATTCTGGCTATACCGTCAAGGCCTGGAACCGCACCCATGGCAAGGCGCAGGCATTGGTTGCGGCCGGCGCCCTGGCCGAGCCCCAGCTGGCAGATGCCGTGCGCGATGCCGACATCGTCATCTCCATGCTGGAAGCGGGGCCCACCGTGGCACTGGTGCTGGAAGCGGCCCTGCCGGCCCTGGCGCCAAACACCCTGTGGATAGACATGAGTTCGACGCGCCAGTCGGAAGCACAGCAGTTCCATGCCTTGCTGACCGCACAAGGCCGGCGTTTCATCGACGCGCCCGTGTCCGGCGGCGTGGGTGGGGCCCAGGCCGGCACGCTGGCCATCATGGCCGGCGGCAGCACGCAGGACTTTGCCCAGGCCGAACCGGTGCTGGCGGCGATGGGGCGGCCCACCCTGGTGGGGCCGGCCGGCAGCGGCCAGGTGTCCAAGCTGTGCAACCAGCTCATCGTCGGCGCCACGCTCAACATCGTGGCCGAGGCCCTGCTGCTGGCGCAGGCGGCCGGCGCCGATCCGGCCGCCGTGCGCGCTGCCATCCGCGGCGGTTTCGCCGAGAGCAAGATACTGGACGTGCATGGCCAGCGCATGCTGGAGCGGAATTTCGTGGCCGGCGGTCAGGTCAAGACCCAGATCAAGGACCAGCACAACATCCTGGCGGCGGCGGCGGCCGCGGGCGTGACCCTGCCCGTCACCGAGCTGGTGACGCAGCGTTACGAAACGATAGCGGAGGTGTATCCGCAGGCCGACCATTCGGCCGCCCTGCTGGCACTGGAGCGCATCAACCCGGGCCGGCGCGTGGGCACGGCGCCGGACCGGTTGGGCTGACCCTTAGCTTACTGTGCCAGGGGCAAGCTCATTTCCGCCATGCGGACCCAGAAGCTGGCCCCGATCGGCAGCAGGTCGTCGTTGAAGTCGTAGCTGGCGTTGTGCAGCACGCAGGGGCCCAGGCCGTGGCCGCCGTCGCGATGCCCGCCTTCGCCATTGCCGATGAAGACGTAGCAACCCGGCTTGGCTTGCAGGAAGAAAGCAAAGTCTTCCGCGCCCATGGTGGGCTCCACGTTGGGGTTGACGTTGTCGGCCCCGGCCACGTCCTTCATTACTTCCAGCGCAAATGCCGTTTCGCGCGCGTGGTTGACCAGGGGCGGGTAGTTGCGCTTGAAGTCGAAGTCCACCTCGGCGCCGAACGCGGCCGCCGTGTGGCGGGCGATCTCGCCCATGCGCGTTTCCAGCAAGTCCAGCACCGGCGTCGTAAACGTGCGCACCGTGCCCACCATCTTCGCTTCGTCCGGGATCACATTGGTGGCGCTGCCGGCATGGATCTGCGTGATCGACAGCACGGCCGTATCGAGCGGGCTCTTCTCGCGCGTGATGATGGTCTGCCAGCTCTGGGCGATCTGCACCGCCACCATCACCGGGTCGATGCCGTTGTGGGGCTGGGCCGCGTGGGCGCCCTTGCCCTTGATGGTGACGTGGAATTCATTGCTCGATGCCATCATCGGTCCGGCCGTCACGCTCAGCGTGCCGGTGGCGGCGCCGGGCCAGTTGTGCATGCCGTAGATGGCGTCCATCGGACACTTCTCGAACAGGCCGTCTTCGATCATGCTGCGCGCGCCGGCACCACCTTCTTCGGCCGGCTGGAAGATCAGGTAGACGGTGCCGTCGAAGTCGCGGTGGCGGGCCAGGTAGTGGGCCGCACCGAGCAACATGGTGACGTGGCCGTCGTGGCCGCAGGCGTGCATCTTGCCGGGGTGGCGCGAGGCGTGGGGAAAGGTGTTGATTTCCTGCATGGGCAACGCATCCATGTCGGCCCGCAGGCCTACCGCGCGCGGCGAGTTGCCGTTCTTGATGATGCCCACCACGCCCGTCCGGCCCAGGCCGCGCAGGATGGGGATGCCCCACTCCGTCAGCTTGGCGGCCACGATGTCGGAGGTGCGCTGCTCCTCGTAGCACAGCTCGGGATGGGCGTGCAGGTCGCGCCGGATCTGCTGCAATTCGGATTGAAACGCCATGATGGGCTCAACTAGTTTCATCTGTGTCTCCGTGTTGGGTTTCGCAGGCTGCCGGGGCCGCCTGTGAGAACAAGCATTGTAGCCCTTGTAACAGCGGGAAATCCAGCTTAGGCCCAGCGCGAGCCCAGCCGCCGATGCCCGGCGCCGGAATCGTTTACGATAGCGGTTTCAGTGTACGCTTTTTGGATCCCGCCATGACCATCACCCACGTCCGCGCCACCTGCCCGCATGACTGCCCCGACACCTGTGCCCTGCTGGTCACGGTGGAAGACGGGGTGGCCACCGAGGTCAAGGGCGATCCCGACCATCCCACCACGGCCGGCGTGCTATGCACCAAGGTGGCGCGCTACACGGAGCGCACCTACCATCCCGAGCGCCTGCTGCATCCGCTGCGCCGGGTGGGCAAGAAGGGCGAGGGCAAGTTCGAGCGCATCAGCTGGGACGAGGCGCTGGACACCATCGCCGGCCGTCTCAAGGCCATCGCCGCGCGCGCGCCGGAAGCCATCCTGCCCTACAGCTATTGTGGCACCATGGGCCTGCTGCAGGGCGAGTCCATGTCGGCCCGCTTCTTCCACCAGTTGGGCGCGTCGCTGCTGGACCGTACCATCTGCGCCTCGGCCGGCGTGACGGGGTACAAGTACACGGTGGGCGCTACCATCGGCACCGACCTGGAACAGTTCCAGAATGCCAAGCTGATCCTGATCTGGGGCGGCAATCCCATCGCCTCCAACCTGCACTTCTGGACCCGGGCCCAGGAAGCCAAGCGGCGCGGCGCCAGGCTGATCGCCATCGACCCCTACCGCTCGCTGACGGCGGAAAAGTGCCACCAGCACATCGCCCTGATGCCGGGGACGGACGCGGCCCTGGCGCTGGGCATGATGCACGTGCTGATCAAGGAAGACTTGCTGGACCATGACTACCTGGCCCGCCACACGCTCGGTTACGATCAACTCAGGCAGCGGGCGGCCGAATGGACGCCGGAACGCACGGCCGAGGTGTGCGGCATCACGGTGGCCGAGGTGGTGGAGCTGGCCCGGCTCTACGGCCAGACGGCCAAGGCGGGCGAGCCGGTGGCCATCCGTCTCAACTACGGCGTGCAGCGGGTGCGCGGCGGCGGCATGGCGGTGCGCAACATTGCCTGCCTGCCGGCCCTGGTGGGCGCCTGGCGCCATGCGGCCGGCGGCGTGCAACTGTCCTCGTCCGGTTCCTTCCCCACCAACAAGCCGGCCCTGCAGCGGCCCGACCTGCTGCCCAACGCACCGCGCACCATCAACATGACCACTATCGGCGACGATCTGCTGCGGCCCGCCTCGGCCGAGTTCGGTCCGCAGGTCGAGGCCGTGATCGTCTACAACGCCAATCCGGTGGCCATCGCACCGGACTCGTCCAAGGTGGCGGCCGGCTTCGCCCGCGAAGACCTGTTCACCGTTGTGCTCGAGCATTTCCAGACCGATACGGCGGACTATGCCGACATCGTGCTGCCCGCCACCACCCAGCTCGAGCACGTGGACACCCACACGGCCTACGGCCACCTGTACATGATGGCCAACAACGCGGCCATCGCCCCCATGGGCGAAGCCAAGCCCAACACGGAAATCTTCCGCCTGCTGGCGGCCCGCATGGGCTTCGACGATCCCTGCTTCCAGGAAAGCGACGACCAGCTGGCCGCCCAGGCTTTCCGCCGCGACGATGCGCGCGCCATCCATTTCGACTGGGAATCGCTCAAGCGCAAGGGCTGGCAAAAGCTGGCCATGCCGGACGCCCCGTTCGCCGACGGCGGCTTCCCCACGCCGTCGGGCAAGTGCGAGCTGTATTCGGCGGCAATGGCGGCCGACGGCCTCGACCCGTTGCCGTCCTACAACGCGCCCTACGAATCGCCGGCCAGCAATCCGGCGCTGGCGGCGCGCTATCCGCTGGCCATGATTTCGCCGCCGGCCCGCAATTTCCTCAATTCCACTTTCGTCAACGTGAAAAGCCTGCGGGCGGCCGAAGGCGAGCCCCATCTGGACATCCACCCGGACGACTGCGCCGCGCGCGGCATCGCCGACGGCGAGATGGTGCGTATCTACAACGACCGCGGCTTCTTCGTGGCCAAGGCGCGCATGACGGCCAAGGCCAGGCCGGGGCTGGTGGTGGGCCTGTCCGTCTGGTGGAAAAAGCTGGCCAGCGACGGCAAGAACGCCAACGAAGTGACCAGCCAGGCGCTCACCGACATGGGCCGT
The DNA here is from genome assembly GCF_058786935.1 of Rugamonas sp. FW305-51. Taxonomy (NCBI): domain Bacteria; kingdom Pseudomonadati; phylum Pseudomonadota; class Betaproteobacteria; order Burkholderiales; family Oxalobacteraceae; genus Rugamonas; species Rugamonas sp. FW305-51. The sequence continues at coordinate 174,250 of NZ_JBYSZG010000007.1, read as the reverse complement.
GCCCCCACGTTTTACGATACACTGGTACAAGTCGAAAGAGTTGCCGCGTGAAGGTATGCCATGCGCCAGTTTGTCAGCTTCGTGTTCCGTGCCAGGTATTGGCTGGCGGCGGGCGGGGTTGCGCTCATGCTGGCCGGTTGCGCCCAGTTCAAGTACTACATGCAGGCCGCCCAGGGCCAGTACGCGCTGTGGTCGGACGCCCGGCCCATTGAGGACTGGCTGGGCGACCCCAGCACCGACCCCGTGCTCAAGGCCAGGCTGGAAAAGGCCTTGCGCATACGGCGCTTTGCCGTCCACCACCTGGGCCTGCCCGACAACGCCAGCTACAAGAACTACGCGGCCCTGTCGCGGCCGTTCGTGCTGTGGAACGTGGTGGCCACGCCGGAATTGTCGCTGCGCCCCATCCAATGGTGTTTCCCCATCGCCGGCTGCGTCAGCTACCGCGGCTACTACAGCAAGGAAGATGCAATGGCCTATGCCGCCGAGCTGCGGGCCGAGGGCGACGACGTGCAGGTGGGCGGCGTGCCGGCCTATTCCACGCTGGGCTGGTTCAGCGATCCCTTGTTGTCGACCTTCATCAATTATTCCGACGCCGAGCTGGCCCGCATGATCTTCCACGAGCTGGCCCACCAGGTGGTCTATGTGGCAGGCGACAGCCAGTTCAACGAAGGCTTCGCCACCGCCGTGGAAGAGGCCGGTGTGCAACTGTGGCTGGATCTGTACGGCAACGACGCCATGCGCGAAGGCTATGCCCGCTACCACGCGCGGCGCGAGGAATTCCTGGCCCTGCTGGTGCGCCACCGCGCGGCGCTGGCCGCCAACTATGCGCGCCGGGCCAGTGCCCACCACAAGCGCGAGGAAAAAGCGCGCATCTTCGCCGCCCTCAAGGCCGATTACCTGAAACTCAAGGACAGCTGGGGCGGCTACGCCGGTTACGACCGCTGGTTCGCCGAGCCGCTCAACAACGCCCACCTGAGCGCCGTGGCCACCTACCAGGACGACTTGCCGGGATTCCGCGCCCTGCTGGCGCAGGAAAAGAGCTTCCCCCGGTTTTACGCGGCCGTGCAATCGCTGGCGGCGCTGGCGCTGGCCCAGCGCCAGCAGCGCCTGCAGTGGCTGGGACGCCCGCCCATGCTCAACGCCGACAATGCCGCCGCCCCCGTCCCGGCCGCCGGCACGGCGCAGTGATGCTGCGCCGCAGCAAGGGCGCGCCGGCTGCCGTCTGGCGGGATATTTTCACCGGCACACCCGCCGCCGCAGGTACAGGCACACCGGCAGGGAAAATCGTACGCAAAATCGTACGCTTAGAAGGCTTGCTCCAAACGGCCTGAAACTGCTTGCGCACGAGCGTTCGTTTATATAGCATCGGGTCAAGTACTTTCACGGCGCTCGCGCGCCGGGGGAGCGCCTGACCCTGCTTCCCGGCCCTGTGCGCCGGTTCCTACAACGATAAAATCGAGACAAGAGGCACAGGATGGAGAAAATCTGGTTGAAGTCGTATCCCCCTGGTGTGCCGGCCGATATTGATCCTAATCAATATCGTTCTCTGGTGCAACTGTTGGAAGAATCGTTTCACAAGTACGCAGACCGTAACGCTTATGTCTGCATGGATCGTTTCCTCACCTTCGCCGAACTCGACGCCAGCTCCAGGCGTATGGGCGCGTGGCTGCAAAGCCGGGGCATGAAGCCGGGCGCGCGCGTGGCCGTGATGCTGCCCAACGTGCTGCAATATCCGATCGCCGTGGCCGCCATCCTGCGCGCCGGCTATACCGTGGTCAACGTCAATCCCCTGTACACCCCGCGCGAACTGGAACACCAGCTCAACGATTCGGGCAGCGAAGCCATCATCGTGCTGGAAAACTTCGCCAGCACGCTGGAACAGGTGCTGGGCAAGACGGCCGTCAAGCATATCGTGGTGGCCAACATGGGCGAGATGCTGGGCGGCGTGAAAGGCATGCTGGTCAATTTCGTGGTGCGCAGCGTCAAGAAGATGGTGCCGCCGTTCTCGCTGCCCAACGCCATGCGCTTCAAACAGGCGCTGTCGCTGGGCGGCCGCATGAAGCTGACCCCGGTCGAGCTCAAACCGTCCGACGTGGCCTTCCTGCAATACACGGGCGGCACCACGGGCGTGTCCAAGGGCGCCACGCTGACCCACCGCAACCTGGTGGCCAACGTGCTGCAGATCGAAGCGTGGTCGGCGCCGGCCATCGGCCAGTCACAGGAAGCGCTGACTGTCGTGTGCGCCTTGCCGCTGTACCACATCTTCGCGCTGACGGCCTGCGCCCTGTGGGGCGCGCGGGTCGGTGCCCTCAACCTGCTGATCCCCAATCCGCGCGACATTCCCGGCTTTATCAAGGAATTGCGCAAGTACCCGATCAACGTGCTGCCGGCCGTCAATACGCTGTATAACGCGCTGGTCAACCATCCCGATTTCGCCAGCCTCGACTTCTCCGCCCTCAAGGTCGCCAACGGCGGCGGCATGGCGGTGCAGCAAGCGGTCAACGACAAGTGGCTCAAGGCCACGGGCAAGTCCATCGTGGAAGCCTACGGCCTGTCGGAAACGTCGCCGCTGGCCACCAGCAATCCGGCCAACAGCACGGCATTCTCCGGCACCATCGGCCTGCCCGTGTCGTCCACCGAGGTGGCCATCCTGGACGACGACGGCCAGCCCGTACCGCTGGGCCAGCCGGGCGAGATCGCCATCCGCGGCCCGCAGGTGATGAGCGGCTACTGGAACCGGCCGGACGAGACGGCCAAGGTGATGACGGCCGACGGCTACTTCAAGTCGGGCGACGTGGGCATCATGGACGAGCGCGGCTACGTGAAGATCGTCGACCGCAAGAAGGACATGATCCTGGTGTCGGGCTTCAACGTGTATCCGAACGAACTGGAAGGCGTGATCGCGGCCCACCCGGGCGTGCTCGAATGCGCCTGCATCGGCGTGCCCGACGAGCACTCGGGCGAGGCCGTCAAGGTGTACGTGGTGCGCAAGGATCCCAACCTGACCGTGGACGTGCTGATGGCATACTGCAAGGAACAATTTACCGGTTACAAGAAGCCGAAGTACATTGAATTCCGCACCGAACTGCCCAAGACCAACGTCGGCAAGATACTGCGGCGCGCCCTGCGCGATGAACCGCAAGCGAGCGTCAAGCAGGCGGCATAGCAACAACCCCTACCCGGCCGGCAAGCGTGGTGGCTTGCCGGCCTTACTGTTTTTAAACCATAGCAAACGACCCTGGCGCCGAGCTACGCGCGCCGTCAACCTGATAGTGAGGCAATAGATGGAAAAGATTTGGCTGAAGTCCTACCCCGAAGGCGTACCGGCGGAAATCGATATCACGCAATACCGCTCGGTCACCCACATCCTGGAGGAGGCTTTCCGCAAGTACTCCGACCGCAACGCCTACGTTTGCATGGACAAGTTCCTCACCTATGGCGAGCTGGACCGCCTGTCGGCCCGCATGGGCGCCTGGCTGCAGAGCAAGGGTTTGAAGCAGGGCGCGCGCGTGGCCATCATGCTGCCTAACGTGCTGCAATACCCGGTGGCCATGGCCGCCATCCTGCGCGCCGGCTACACGGTGGTCAACGTCAACCCGCTGTACACGCCGCGCGAACTGCAGCACCAGCTGAATGACTCGGGCGCGGAAGCGATCGTGGTGCTGGAAAACTTTGCCACCACGGTGCAGCAAGTGTTGGCCAACACCAAGGTCAAGCACGTGATCGTGGGCAGCATGGGCGACCTGCTGGGCGGCCTGAAAGGCATGCTGGTCAACCTGGTGGTGCGCAAGGTCAAGAAGATGGTGCCGGCCTATTCGCTGCCGACGGCTATCAGCTTCAAGCAGGTGCTGGCCGAAGGCGCGCGCCTGACGCTCAAGCCCGTCAAGCAGGGCCACGACGACATCGCCTTCCTGCAATACACGGGTGGCACCACGGGCGTGTCCAAGGGCGCCGTGCTGCTGCACCGTAACGTGGTGGCCAACGTGCTGCAGAACGAAGCGTGGCTGCAGCTGCCGCCGCAAAAGGACCAGCTGGTGTTCGTCTGCGCGCTGCCCCTGTACCACATCTATTCGCTGACCATCAGCGCCTTCATGGGCATGCGCCTGGGCGGCATGAATCTGCTGATTCCCAACCCGCGTGACATCCCCGGCTTCGTCAAGGAACTGGCCAAGTACAAGGTGGCTGTGTTCCCGGCCGTGAATACGCTGTATAACGCGCTGCTCAACAACGCCGACTTCGCCAAGCTCGACTTCTCGACCTACAAGATCTGCAACGGCGGCGGCATGGCCGTGCAGCAAGCCGTGGCCGACCGCTGGCTCAAGCTGACGGGCACCCCCATCATCGAAGGTTACGGCATGTCGGAAACGTCGCCCGTGGCCACGGCCAACCGGGTCGACATCAAGGAATTCACGGGCACCATCGGCCTGCCGATTCCGTCGACGGAAGTGTTGATCCTGGACGACGATGGCCAGCCGCTGCCGTTCGGCCAGCCCGGCGAGATCGCCATCCGCGGCCCGCAAGTGATGGCCGGCTACTGGCAGCGTGACGACGAGACGGCCAAGTCGATGACGCCGGACGGCTTCTTCAAGACGGGCGACGTGGGCATCATGGACGAGCGCGGCTACACCCGCATCGTCGACCGCAAGAAGGACATGATCCTGGTGTCGGGCTTCAACGTTTATCCGAACGAAATCGAAGGCGTGGTGGCGGCCCACCCGGGCGTGCTGGAAGTGGCTTGCATCGGCGTGCCGGACAAGAACTCGGGCGAAGCGGTGAAACTGTTTGTGGTGCGCAAGGATCCGAACCTGACGGCCGACCAGCTGCAGGATTACTGCAAGCATGAATTGACGGCCTACAAGAAGCCGAAATACATCGAGTTCCGCGATGAGCTGCCCAAGACCAACGTGGGCAAGATCCTGCGCCGCCAGCTGCGCGACGAGAAACAGGCAGCCTGAACGACGCTGTCCGCCGCCTGAGAAAATCGCCCGCATTGCCGGGCGATTTTTTTTGCGCGGCCCCGCCGTGGGCTAGGCCGCCACGGTTTGCCTGATGCGGCTCAGGCAGCGCGCGCGCATGGCGTCGGCCAGACGCTGGCGCACTTCGTGGTCGTGGTCGAGATAGCCTTCCTTATTGGCGCGGCGGGCGCAGGCCGCCCAGTGCTCGTCTTCCACTTCCTGCAGGCGTTCATACTCCGCCAGCGACAGCATGACCACGGCATCGCGGCCTGCCGGTTCTATCACGAGCGGTTGCGTCAGCGCGCGCTGCAGGCAGGCGTCGAGCTGTTGTGCAACATCGTGTTCCTTGACCTTCAACATAACTGGCCTCCTGGGGATGGTCTACCCAGTATAGGCCGCCCACCCGGTGATGCAAGGCTAGGCCGGCGTCAATCCAGGCTTGCCGTTTGCAACCCGGAAGCGGGCCAGCGTGCTCACGCCGGAGGCCGGGTCGTGCACATCGTCGAGCGCCTGGAACAGTGCCGTGCAGTCGGCCGGCGTGAACGTGAGCAGCATGTAGCCGCGCAGGTCGCTGCGGCCGAACTTCAGTTCCGGATTCATGGCCACGTACTGGGCCGTGCGGGCCTGCGGACGCGACGGCGATGTGACGGAGCCGCCGCAAAATTCCGTGGCCAGTACCGGATTGGCGGCCGACACGGGCCGCAGCGGCTGGCGCCGCAGTTCGGCCGCGAAAAAGCTGTGTACGTCGCCCGACAGCACCAGCGGATTGGCCGCATGGCTGGCGCGCAGCGCGTCGTACAGGCGCTGGCGCGCCATCGGATAGCCATCCCAGCCATCGGTCCAGTAACGGCCATCCTGCTCCGTGCGCAGCGGCACCTGGCTGTTCTGCGCCATCAGCGTCTGCTGGGCCAGTATGTTCCAGCGCGCCGGCGACGACTGCAAGCCCTGCTCCAGCCAGGCCTGCTGCTGCGCGCCCAGCATGGTGCGCGACGGATCGCGCAGGGCAGGGCAGTCGCGCAGGTAGACGGAGCTGGAACCGCCCCGGCCCGGCGGCAAACAGGCCGGGTAGGCGCGGTACTGGCGGTCGTCGAGCACGTGGAAGCGGGCCAGACGCCCCCAGTCGTAGCGCTGGTACATGCGCAGCTGGCCGAAGCCGCCGGGCGGCGCGGGCAGGCGCAGCGGCATGTGCTCGTAGAAGGCCTGGTAGGCCGCCGCGCGCCGTTCGGCAAAGCGGGGATCGAGGCGCTCGTCGTGGTCGTTGGCGTAGTCGTTGGCCACCTCGTGGTCGTCCCAGGTGACGATCCACGGCGCGGCCAGGTGGGCGGCCTGCAGGTCGGGATCGGTCTTGTATTGGGCGTAGCGGGCGCGGTAGTCGGCCAGCGTGAAGCTTTCGTTGCTGCGCATGGCCGCCAGCGGGTGGCGCAGCTGGTAGGGCCCCCATTCGTAGATGTAGTCGCCCAGGAAGGCCACCAGGTCGGGCGCGGCGGCCGCGATGTGGCGGTGCGCCGCGTAGCTGCCGAACTCCCAGTGCTGGCACGAGGCCACGGCCAGCTTGAGGCGGGCCGGCATGGCGTCCGGCGCGGGCGCCGTGCGGGTGCGCCCGACGGGGCTGACGGCGTCGCCCAGCAGGAAGCGGTACCAGTACCAGCGCTCCGGCGCCAGGCCCGTCACGTCGACGTGGACGCTGTGGGCCAGTGCGGGCGCGGCGCTGGCCGTGCCGCGCGCGACGATGCGGCGGAATCCTTCGTCCTCCGCCATTTCCCAGCGCACGGCAAAGGCCAGCGGCGGCATGGCGGCGGCGTTCAGGGGATCGAACAGGATGCGGGTCCAGATCACCACCGCGTCCGGCAGCGGCGAGCCGGAGGCCACGCCCAGCGTGAACGGGTAGGGCGCGCCGGGCTGGCCGGCGGCTCGGGCGCTGGCGGGGCCGATGGCGCCGATGGTGCCCACGGCGCCCGCCGCGGCCAGCGCCGACAGGCGCGCGCCCTGTGCCAGGAAGTTGCGGCGCGCCGTTTCCATGCGCCGGCGCGGCTTATGCCAGCAGGGTTTCGAGCGGCGGCACCTTGCGCGGCTTGCGGTTCGAATCGGTGGCCACATAGGTCAGCGTGGCCTCCGTCACCTTGACGGTGCACGCCTGCAGGCGGTTGCGCTCGGCGTACACTTCCACGTTGACGGTGATCGAGGTGTTGCCGACCTTGACGATGTCGGCATAAAACGACAACAGGTCGCCCACGAACACGGGGTTCTTGAACACGAAGGAATTGACGGAGATGGTGGCAACGCGGCCGTTGGCGCGGCGCGTGGCCGGCAGCGAACCGGCAATGTCCACCTGGGACATGATCCAGCCGCCGAACACGTCGCCATAGACGTTGGCGTCGGATGGCGCCGGCATCATGCGCAGCTCCGGCATGCGGCCGGCGGGCAGGCTGCGGTATTCGGAGGCGGGCGTCGTGTTTTCGGGGGTGGTCATCGCAAAATCTCGTGAAGGGCTACAATGGTCCAGATTGAACCATAAAAAGCAGAGCTTTGCCATGCGCCGTTATCCCCCGTCCTCCTCCGGTCCCGCACCGGACGCCCGTGCCGCCACCCGCAGCGACCTGGCTACCCTGAAAACCCTGTTCCCCTACCTGTGGGTCTACAAATGGCGCGTGCTGCTGGCGCTGCTGTGCCTGGTAGGCGCCAAGCTGGCCAACGTCGGCGTGCCGCTGGTGATGAAGCGGCTGATCGACCAGCTCAGCATCAACCCCAGCCACCCGCAGGCGCTGCTGGTGCTGCCGCTGGGCGCGCTGCTGGCCTACGGTGCGCTGCGGGTGTCGACCACGCTGTTTACGGAGCTGCGCGAATTCCTGTTCGCGCGCGTCACGCAGCGGGCCGTGCGCACCATCGCGCTGCAGGTGTTCCGCCATCTGCATTCGCTGTCGCTGCGCTTCCACCTGAACCGCCAGACGGGCGGCATGACGCGCGACATCGAGCGCGGCACGCGCGGCGTCGGTTCGCTGATCTCGTACACGCTGTTCAACATCCTGCCCACGCTGGTGGAAATCACGCTGGTGCTGGGCTACCTGGTCACGCACTACGACATCTGGTTCTCCGTCATCACCTTCTGCGCGCTGGTGCTGTACATCGCCTTTACCGTGTTCGTCACGGACTGGCGCACCCACTTCCGCCGCACCATGAACGATCTCGATTCCAAGGCCAACACCAAGGCCATCGACTCGCTGATCAACTACGAGACGGTCAAGTACTTCGGCAACGAGGATTACGAGGCGCGCCGCTACGACGAGGGCCTGCAGCGCTTCGAGTCGGCCGCCGTCAAGTCGCAGACGTCGCTGTCGCTGCTTAACACGGGACAGTCCTTGATCATCGCCAGCGCCGTCACGCTGATCCTGTGGCGCGCCACGGCCGGCGTGATCGCCGGCACCATGACGCTGGGCGACCTGGTGCTGGTCAATTCCTTCATGATCCAGCTCTACATCCCGCTCAATTTCCTGGGCGTGATCTACCGCGAGATCAAGCAAAGCCTGGCCGACATGGAGAAACTGTTCTCGCTGCTGGACGAGCATCGCGAAGTGGCCGACGCGCCCGGCGCCCAGCCGCTGCAGACGCACGGCGCGCAGGTGCGCTTCCAGCACGTCGATTTCAGCTACGAGACCAAGCGCAAGATCCTGTTCGACGTCGACTTCACCATCGCCCCCGGCACCACCACGGCCGTGGTGGGGCACAGCGGTTCGGGCAAGTCCACCCTGTCGCGGCTGCTGTTCCGCTTCTATGAAGTCAACGGCGGCAGCATCACCATCGACGGCCAGGACGTGCGCGCCGTGACCCAGGACTCGCTGCGCCACGCGATCGGCATCGTGCCCCAGGATACGGTGCTGTTCAACGACACCATCGAATACAACATCGCCTACGGCAAGCCGGGCGCCACCAAGGAACAGATCGTGGCGGCGGCCAAGGCGGCCTCCATCCACGAGTTCATCGAGAGCCTGCCGGACGGTTACGGCTCCATGGTGGGCGAGCGCGGACTCAAACTGTCGGGCGGCGAAAAGCAGCGCGTGGCCATCGCGCGCACGCTGCTGAAGAACCCGGCCATCCTGATCTTCGACGAGGCCACCTCCGCGCTCGACTCCAAGGCCGAGCAGGCGATCCAGGCCCAGTTGAAGGAAATCGCCCGCAGCCGCACCACGCTGGTGATCGCGCACCGCCTGTCCACGGTGGCCGACGCCGAGCAGATCCTGGTGCTGGACCACGGTCGCATCGTCGAGCGGGGCACCCACCAGTCGCTGCTGGCGGCCGACGGCCTGTACGCCCAGATGTGGTTGCGCCAGCAAGCGCGCGCCGACGAGGACCTGGCGTCGCCGCCCAGCCCGGGGCCGGACCGGATGGTGGCCGAGCAGTCCTGATCCGGCGCCGGCGCCATGCAGAAAAAGGGGTACGTCCCCATTTTTACGCGCTGCCGGCGCCATGAAAAAAGGCTTCCCGAGGGAAGCCTTTTTGTTTGCTGCGCCGTGCTGCGCTGCGCCGCTTACGGCAGCGGCGCGTCGGCCAGGTCGCGGCTGATCGGGTCGACCAGTTCGCCTTCCCACTTGGCCACGACGGCGGTGGCGATGCTGTTGCCGATCACGTTGGTGGCCGAGCGCGCCATGTCCAGGAAGTGGTCGATACCGAGCAGCAGTACCAGGCCCGCTTCCGGAATGTTGAACTGGCCCAGGGTGGCGGCGATCACCACCAGCGAGGCGCGCGGCACGCCGGCCATGCCTTTGGAGGTCAGCATCAGCACCATCATCATGGTCATCTGCTGGCCCAGCGACATTTCGATGCCGTAGGCCTGGGCGATGAACACGGTGGCGAAGGTGCAGTACATCATCGAGCCGTCCAGGTTGAACGAGTAACCGATCGGCAGCACGAAGGCGGCGATGCGGTTACGTACGCCGAAGCGCTCCAGGCCTTCCAGCGTTTTCGGGTAGGCCGCTTCGCTCGACGCGGTGGAGAAGGCCAGCAGGGCCGGGCCGCGCATTTCGGCCAGCAGGCCGCCGATACGCTTGCCCAGGAAGGCGAAGCCGATGGCGATCAGCAGGGCCCACAGCAGGGCGATGCCGAAGTAGAACTCGGACATGAACACGCCGTAGGTCTTGAGCACGCCCAGGCCGCTCTTGCCGATCACGCCGGCCACTGCCGCGAACACGGCGAACGGCGCGAACTTCATCACGTAGCCCGTCACCTTCAGCATCACGTGGGCCACGCCGTCGAGCGCGTCGACCATGGGCGCCGACTTCTCGCCCACGGCGGCGGCGGCCGAACCGAAGAACAGCGAGAAGATCACGATCTGCAGGATTTCGTTCTTGCTCATGCCTTCGATGATGGAGGCGGGCACCAGGTGGGTGACGAATTCCTTCAGCGACAGGCTGGTGGTGACGATGCCGCTGGCGGCCGTGGTGGCCGGCAGGTGGCCCAGCAAGGCGTCGCCGGGACGGAACATGTTGACCAGGATCAGGCCCATGGTCAGCGAGATGAGCGAGGCGACGAAGAACCAGCCCAGCGTCTTGATGCCGATGCGGCCCACTTCGCTGGCGTCGCCCATGCGCGCGATGCCCACCACCAGGGTGGAAAAGACCAGCGGCGCGATGATCATTTTAATCAGGCGCAGGAACAGGGTCGTAACCAGCGACATCGTGTCGGCGAAGCCGGCCGGATCGGCCAGATTGATGTTGGCCAGGTAACCGGCGAAGATGCCCAGTACCAGTCCGACGAGGATGTAGGTGGTCAATCGGCTTTGTTTTTTCATATTTTGAGTTCCTGTGGTAGTGTCTCTCTGGCGTGGCCGGCGGTGAACAGGGTCGCTGTCGCCGCGTAATCTCGTGCAAAATAGCGTCAAATGGCCGCTGCGGTACGATGCATATGCAGCGATCCAGCCTTGTAAACTGATGAAACTATGAGCAAGTTCCGCAGTATCCTTGTGGCCAAGGGTGCTGTCAAGCACGCGCGGGCGCCCATCCGGGGCCGCGCCGGGGTCTGTCTGGCGATGGGAATATATGATCGACATAGAAAATCTCAGTAAATGGTATGGCCAGTTCCAGGTGCTCACGGATTGCAGCACCAGCGTGGCCAAGGGCGACGTGATGGTGATCTGCGGACCGTCCGGTTCCGGCAAGTCGACCCTGATCAAGACCGTCAACGGCCTCGAGCCGTTCCAGCAAGGGAAGGTGACGGTGGACGGCATCTCCGTCGGCGCGCCCGGCACCGACCTGCCGGCGCTGCGGGCGCGGATCGGCATGGTGTTCCAGAATTTCGAGCTGTTCCCCCACCTGTCGGTGCGCGACAACCTGACCCTGGGCCAGACCAGGGTGCTGGGCCGCAGCCTGGACGAAGCCACCGCGCGCGGCCTGAAGTACCTGGACCGGGTCGGCCTGCTGGCGCAGCAGGACAAGTATCCCAACCAGCTGTCGGGCGGCCAGCAGCAGCGGGTGGCGATCGCCCGCGCCCTGTCCATGGACCCGATCGCAATGCTGTTCGACGAACCGACCTCCGCGCTGGACCCGGAAATGATCAATGAGGTGCTGGACGTGATGGTGGGACTGGCGCAGGATGGCATGACCATGATGGTGGTGACCCACGAAATGGGCTTCGCCAAGAAAGTGGCGAACCGCGTGGTGTTCATGGACCACGGCCGCATCCTGGAAGATTGCGGCAAGGACGAATTCTTTGGCGCGCCCCGTTCCGAACGGGCGCGCGACTTCCTGGCGCGTATCATTCACTAGCAGCCTGTCGGGCTTAGGGAGTCGAAGCGAAAAAATAGCTGGGCGAGGCCAGATTTTGACGATTTCGCAGTGCCCATAGCGGGCTATGGGCCGAGAAAGCGGCGAAATATGGACCGTCCCAGGTATTTTTACAGCCGACGATTCTAAGTCCGACAGGCTGCTAGGTAGAAGGGGAGCCCGGCCCCGCGCAGTGCCGTCGCCGTACCGTCCGTAATGGTTGGATTTTTTCTGTTCAAGGAGGAATCATGGCTGGATCGAGTAGCGTACGCATTACCCTGTTGTTATCCCTGGCCTGCGCGACGGGCCTGACGCTGGCGCCAGCCGGCGCCGAGGAGGCCGGCGGCACGCTGGCCAAGATCAAGCGCACCGGCACCATCACGCTCGGCGTGCGCGACGGCTCCATCCCGTTCTCCTACCTGGACGACAAGCAGCAGTACCAGGGCTATTCCGTCGACCTGTGCATGAAGGCGGTGGTGGCGGTGCAGAAGCATCTTGGCCTGACGGCGCTCAAGGTGCAGATGAATCCCGTCACCTCGGCCAACCGCATTCCGCTGATGGCCAACGGCACCATCGACCTCGAATGCGGCTCCACCACCAACAACGCCGAGCGCCAGAAGCAGGTGGCGTTCGCGCCCACCATGTTCGTGATCGCCAACCGCCTGCTGGCCAAGAAGTCCTCGCACATCCGCAGCCTGGCCGACATGAAGGGCAAGACCCTGGTGGCCACGGCCGGCACCACCACGCTCAAGCAGATGACGATCTTGAACAACGAGCAGCAGCTGGGCATGACCATCGTGGTCGGCAAGGACCATCCCGAATCGTTCCTGATGATGGAGACGGGGCGCGCCGCGGCCGAGGCCAACGACGACATCCTGCTGGCGGGCCAGGTGGCCACCTCGCGCAATCCGGGCGACTACGAGATCACCAAAGAGGCGCTGTCGGTGGAACCGTACGGCATCATGATGCGGCGCGACGACCTGGCCTTCAAGCAGGTGGTCGATGCGGCGTTGACGCGGCTCTACCAGTCCGACGATTTCGTCAAGATCTACAACAAGTGGTTCCTCAGTCCCATCCCGCCCAAGGGCATCAACCTGAACTTCCCCATGCCGCCCCAGCTCAAGGCGGTGATCGCCAAACCGACCGATTCGCCCGACCCGGCCGCCTATGCCGAAGTGCCGGCGGCGCAAAAGGCGGCCAGCCGCAGGAAGTGAGGTGCCATGCACTACCACTGGAACTGGGCCATCTTCGGTGAACTCTCGCCCGACGGCGTCCATACTTATTGGGACACGCTGCTGTCGGGCCTGGGCTGGACCCTGGCCACCTCGCTGTGCGGCTGGCTGATGGCGCTGGCGCTGGGGCTGGCCGTGGGCACGCTGCGCACGCTGCCATCGCCCTGGCTGCGCCGTCTTGGCACGGCCTACGTGGAGGTGTTTCGCAACGTGCCGCTGCTGGTGCAGATGTTCCTGTGGTTCTTCGTGATGCCGGAACTGCTGCCGCAGGCGGCGGGCGACTGGCTCAAGGCCATGCCCAACGCACCGTTCCTCACGGCCGTGATCTGCCTGGGCTTTTTCACGTCGGCGCGGGTGGCGGTGCAGGTCACGGCCGGCATCGAGGCGCTGGCCGGCGGCCAGCGCCTGGCCGCGCTGGCGCTGGGGCTGCGCCTGCCGCAGGCCTACCGCCACGTGCTGCTGCCGCTGGCGCTGCGCATCGTGCTGCCGCCGCTGACGAGCGAATTCCTCAACATCATCAAGAACAGTTCGGTGGCGCTGACCATCGGCCTGATGGAGCTGACGGCCAGCGCGCGCGCCATCCAGGAATTCTCGTTCCAGGTGTTTGAAGCGTTTTCCGCCGCCACCGCCATCTACGTGCTGGCCAACCTGGTGGTGATCGCCGCCATGCACTGGCTGGAACGGCGGCTGGCGCTGCCCGGCACATTGGGAGGGCACTGACCATGTTCGCCCAGTTCGACTTCGACGTCATCGCCCGCTCCTGGGTCTACCTGTTCCAGGTGGGGATGGCGTTCACGCTGCAGCTGACGTTGCTGGCCATGCTGGGCGGGGTGGCGCTGGGCACGCTGCTGGCGCTGGGCCGCATGTCGGCGTTCCGGCCGCTGTCGCTGGCGGCGGCCGGCTACGTCAACCTGGTGCGGGCCGTGCCGCTGGTGCTGGTGATCTTCTGGTTCTACTTCCTGGTGCCGTATGTGGCCGCGTGGGTGATCGGGGCGGCCGAGCCGGTCAAGGTGGGCACCTTCTGGTCGGCGCTGATCACCTTCACCCTGTTCCAGGCGGCCTACTACTGCGAGATCATGCGCGGCGGGATACGGGCCATCCCGCGCGGGCAGGTGCTGGCGGCGCAGGCGCTGGGGCTGGGCTATGGACGCACCATGTGGCATATCGTGCTGCCGCAGGCGTTCCGCAACATGCTGCCGGTGCTGCTGACCCAGACCATCGTGCTGTTCCAGGACGTGTCGCTGGTGTATGTGTTGTCGGTGCCCGATTTCGTCGGCGCCGCCAGCAAGGTGGCCCAGCGCGACGGGCGGCTGGTGGAAATGTACACCTTCGTGGCAGTCGTCTATTTCGTGCTGTGCTGCCTGCTGTCGTGGGCGTCGCGCCAGCTGCAGCGGCGGGTGGCCATTATCCGGTAGGCGCGCGACGCTTATTCGTAGTGGGTCCACATGCGCAGGATGCGCACGGTCTTCTGTTCGGGGAAGACTTCATATACCAGGCGGTGATGGATGTTGATCCGGCGCGAGTAAGCGCCAGCCAGGTCGCCGACCAGCTTTTCAAATGGCGGCGGACGGCCGAACGGATCGGCCGCCAGCACGTCGAGCAAGGCCTGGGCCTGTTTCTTCAAGCCCGCCGCCGCCAGCTTGCGGGCGTCCTTGGTGGCCTGCTTGCTGTAGACCAGCTGCCAGCTCACCAGTCCAGTTCCTTGGCGCTCGTTTCCAGCGGCTCGGCCATCGCCGCCCGGATCGATTCGCGCATGCCTGGTACCGACAGCAGGTACAGCGTTTCCTGGATGGCGGCCCAGTCCTCGGCGGACACCAGGACAGCGTCGTTGCGCTTGCCCGTGATGGTCACGGGGACATGGCTGGCCGCTGTCTCGTCGATCAAATGGTAGAGGCGTTCGCGCGCCTCGCTGGCTGTGATGGTGCTCATGCCTGACCTCCTGTGTAGAGGAAACCGTACGCTCTTACGTACGACATGTCAACCGGGCCGCGCAAGCCGTTAGAATTGCGCAAAATACAACGTCGTCCCGATATGCCGTCCGTGACCCGGCAACCGGACGTCCGGCGCCGCGAGCAGTTAAAATGGCGGTATCCGCAATTAGAGAGCCCGCCGCCATGTCCGATTTCGAACACATCCCCCAGAGCCTGACCATCACCCGCCCAGACGACTGGCACCTGCACCTGCGCGACGGCGCCACCCTGGCCAGCGTGCTGCCGCACAGCGCCCGCCAGTTTGGCCGCGCCATCGTCATGCCCAACCTGAAGCCGCCCGTCACCACCACCGCCATGGCGCTGGCCTACCGCGAGCGTATCCTGGCCGCGCTGCCGCAGGGGATGGAATTCGAGCCTTTGATGACGCTCTACCTGACCAACAACACCCCGCCCGACGAGATCGTGCGCGCCCAGGACAGCGGCTTCATCCAGGCCGTCAAGCTGTACCCGGCCGGCGCCACCACCAATTCCGACGCCGGCGTGACCGACCTGCGCAACTGCTACAAGACGCTGGAAATGATGCAGGAAGTGGGCATGCCCTTCCTGGTCCACGGCGAAGTGACCGACCCCGACATCGACCTGTTCGACCGCGAAGCCGTCTTCATCGAGCGCGTGATGCGCCCGCTGCGCCGCGACTTCCCGGCCCTGAACATCGTCTTCGAGCACATCACCACCAAGGACGCGGCGCAGTACGTGGCCGAAGCGGACGGCCCGATCGCCGCCACCATCACGGCCCACCACCTGCTCTACAACCGCAACGAGATCTTCAAGGGCGGCATCCGTCCCCACTACTACTGCCTGCCCGTGCTCAAGCGCGAGGAGCACCGCCTGGCCCTGATGACGGCCGCCACCAGCGGCGACGAGCGCTTCTTCCTCGGCACCGATTCGGCGCCGCACGCGCAGGGCGCCAAGGAAGCGGCCTGCGGCTGCGCCGGCTGCTACACGGCCCTGCACGCGATGGAGCTGTACGCCGAAGCGTTCGAACGCGCCGGCGCGCTCGACAAGCTGGAAGCCTTCGCCAGCTTCCACGGCCCGGCCTTCTACGGCCTGCCGCGCAACACCGGCACCATCACCCTCAAGCGCGAAGCGTGGGAGCTGCCGGCCACGCTGCCGCTGGCCGACCAGCAGGTGGTGCCGCTCAACGCCGGCGAAACCATCAACTGGAAGATGGTATAAGGCGTGTTCGGCACCATAGACTGGTCGCGGCCCTGGTACGAATCGGTACGGGCGGCGGCGGCCTTGCTGGCGCCCGGCGGCGCCAGCGTCATCGAAAAATTCAACGCGCGGGCAGCCGCGCTCGATTTGTGTAATCATCGTGGCTTGCCCCTGTCGTTCGTGCCGCAAAGCACGCTGCCCGACGGTACCGCCTACGAGGAATTCATCGGCGCCACCGGCTGCGTACCCACGCGCGACAACCTGCACGATTTCTTCAACGCCCTGGTGTGGCTCAGCTTCCCGCGCGTCAAGCGGCAGCTGAACGCGCTGCAGGCGGCGCAGATCGCGCGCGACGGGGTAGGCAAGTCGCGCGGACCGGCGCGTGACGCGGCCACGCTGTTCGACGAGAACGCCGCCTTGCTGGTGGTACGCGACAACGCCGCCGGCCATGCACTGGCCGAGGCGCTGCGCAGCCACCAGTGGCGCGCCGCGTTCGTCGAGCAGCGCGCCGGTTTCGGTCCCGATGCGCAGGTCTGGCTGTTCGGCCACGCGCTGATGGAAAAGCTGGTTGCACCCTACAAGGCGATCACCGCGCACACCCGCGTGGTGCTGGCCGGTGACGACTACTTCGCGCTCGATCATGAGGGCCGGCGCGCCTGGCTGGACGGGCGCGTGGCGCAGGAACTGGCGGAGCAGGGCTTGACGACGGCCAGCTTCACGCCGCTGCCGGTACTGGGTGTGCCGGACTGGTGGCCGCAGCAGGACGACATTTTTTATGCAGATGCCACGGTGTTCCGGCCAAAACGGGGGACGGTGGCCAGATAACGCCGCGTGGCGGCAGAAAGCGCACAACGATCATGAGTCAGGTAATCCGCTGGGGCATACTGGGCACGGGCAAGATCTCCACGGCGTTCGCCGCCGCCTTGCAGGATACGCCGGGCGCCAGACTGGTGGCCGTCGCTTCGCGCAGCGCAGATAGCGCTACCAGCTTCGGCGCCCGCTACGGTGTGGAGCGCTGCCACGCCTCCTACCAGGCGCTGGCCGACGACGACCAGGTGGACGTGGTCTACATCGGCACGCCCCACACCATGCACCACGAGAACGCCATGATGTGCCTGCATGGCGGCAAGGGCGTGCTGGTCGAGAAATCGTTCGCCATGAACCGCAACCAGGCCGAGGACATCATCGCGCTGGCCCGCCGCAAGCGGCTGTTCGTGATGGAGGCCATGTGGACCCGCTTCATGCCGGCCGTGCTCGAGGCCAAGCGCATCGTCGACAGCGGCGAGATCGGCACGCCTACCCACGTCAGCGCGGACTTCGGCTTCACGGCCACGGTCGGCCCGCAGCACCGCCTGTTCAACCCCGAGCTGGGCGGCGGCGCGCTGCTGGACCTGGGCATCTATCCGCTGTCGATGGCATCGTTCTTCCTCGGCGAAGTGGCGGCGGTGCAGGCGCAGGCGCAGATGGCCACCACCGGCGTCGACCTGCAGACCATGTTCACCCTGCGCCACGAAGGGGGCGGCATGTCGTCCTGCAGCTGCAGCCTGCGCGCGCGCACCCCGACCGAACTGACCATCTCCGGCGACAAGGGCTTTGTGCGCCTGCACGACCGCTTCCACAGCACGGAAAAAATCTCCGTCACGCTGGTGGACGGCGCCGCCCGCAGCGAGCGCACGCTGACCATTCCCCGCAGCGGCAACGGCTACACCCACGAGGCGCAGGAAGTGGTGCGCTGCATGCGTGCGGGGCTGATCGAAAGTCCCGTCATGCCGCACGAGGAAACGCTGGCCATCATGGGCGTGCTCGACACGATCCGGGGCCAGATCGGCCTGCGCTACGGCGCCGACCTGTAACGCCAAAAATCACAACGCAATAACAAGGACGTACCCGACATGCTTACCGCCTCCCGCGCACCGTCGCTCAAAACCGTGCTGCTGGCCAGCGGCGTCATCCTCACCCTGGCCATGGGGGTGCGCCACGGCTTCGGCTTCTGGATGCAGCCCATCTCGCAGGCCCATGGCTGGACCCGCGAAACCTATTCGCTGGCGATGGCCCTGCAGAACCTGATGTGGGGCGCCTTCGGCCCCTTTGCGGGCATGGCGGCGGACCGCTACGGCACCATGCGCGTGGTGCTGGTGGGCGCCGTCAGCTACATGCTGGGGCTGGTGTGGATGGCACTGGCCACCGACGCCACCCTGTTCGTACTCGGTTCCGGGGTGTTGATCGGGCTGGCCCTGGCGTGCACCGCGTTCGGCGCCGTCAGTGGCATCATCGGCCGCATCGCCCCGGTCGAGAAGCGCTCATGGGCATTCGGCATTTCCGGCGCCTGCAGCTCGTTCGGCCAGTTCCTGATGATGCCGGTCGAGCAGCAGCTCATTTCGGCGGCCGGCTGGCAGAACGCCTTCTATTTGCTGGCCGGGCTGGTGGTCGTGGCCATGATACCGATGGCATTGTTCCTGCGCGAGCCGGAGGTGGTGCACAGCCACGGCCCGCAACAGAGCATCCGCGAAGCGATGGGCGAGGCACTCGGCAACCGCTCCTTCCTGTTCCTGGTGGCCGGCTACTTCGTGTGCGGCTTCCAGCTGGTGTTCCTCGGCGTACACCTGCCCGTGTACCTGAAGGACAAGGGCATCGCCGATCCGCAGGTGGCGGTGATGGCGCTGGCGCTGATCGGCCTGTTCAACATCTTCGGTTCCTACTACGCGGGCAAGCTTGGTGGGCGCTTGCCCAAGCGCCTGCTGCTGGCAGGTATCTACTTTTCGCGCGCGGTGTTCATCGGCTTGTTCCTGCTGGCGCCGTTGTCGCCGTGGTCGGTGTATGTGTTTGCGGCCGTGATGGGTGTGACCTGGCTGTCGACCGTGCCGCTCACCAACGGCATCATCGCCGGCATCTTCGGCGTCAAGCACATGTCCATGCTGGCCGGCATGGTGTTCTTCTCGCATCAGGTGGGCAGCTGCCTGGGTGTGTGGCTGGGCGGCTACCTGTTCGCCCGGCTGGGCAGCTACGACGTGGTGTGGGGCATCACCATCGCGCTGGGCCTGATGGCGGCGCTGGTCAACCTGCCCATCAACGAGCGCGCACTGGTGCGGGCCCAGTTGCAGCCGGCATGAAAACCTGGCTGATGCGGCTGGCGCTGGCCGTGGTGCTGGCGCTGGTGTTCGCGGCCTACCTCAAGCCCGGCTTCATGCTGGACCTGGCTACGCGGCTCTACATGTGCTTCTGATCAGACCTTGAGGAATTCCTCGCGCCCGCCCAGCCAGCGCGCCAGGTGGGCTTCCACCGTGGCCGCCTTGTCCGGCGCATGCAGCAGCTCGTGCGCCACGTCGCGCGCCTGGTCCACCAGCCAGCCGTCCGTTTCCAGGTCGGCAAAACGCAGCATGGCCTGGCCGGACTGGCGCGCGCCCAGGAATTCGCCGGGACCCCGTATCTCCAGGTCGCGCCGGGCGATCTCGAAACCGTCCGTCGTCTCGCGCATCGTCATCAGGCGCTGGCGCGCCACGCCGCCCAGCGGGCCCTGATACAGCAGCAGGCAGACGCTGGCCGCCGAACCCCGTCCCACCCGTCCCCGCAGCTGGTGCAGCTGCGACAGCCCGAAACGCTCGGCGTGCTCGATCACCATCAGCGAGGCGTTGGGTACGTCCACCCCCACCTCGATCACGGTGGTGGCCACCAGCACGTGCATCTGGCCGGCGCTGAAGGCATCCATCACCTCCTGTTTTTCGGCCGGTTTCAGGCGGCCGTGCACCAGGCCCACGTTCAGGTCGGGCAGCGCTTCGGCCAGCAGGGCGTGGGTGTCGGTCGCGGTCTGCAGCTGCAGCGCTTCCGACTCTTCGATCAGGGGGCAGACCCAGTACACCTGGCGTCCCTCCAGCGCGGCCGCGTGCACGCGGGCGATCACCTCGTCGCGCCGGTTCTGGTCCACGGCGCGGGTGACGATGGGGCTGCGGCCGGGCGGCAGCTCGTCGATCACCGACACTTCCAGGTCGGCGTAGTAGGTCATGGCCAGCGTGCGCGGGATGGGCGTGGCCGACATCATCAGCTGGTGCGGGATGGCGCCCGCGTTGCCCTTGTTGCGCAAGGTCAGGCGCTGGCCCACGCCGAAGCGGTGCTGCTCGTCCACGATCACCAGGCCCAGGTTGGCAAAGTTGACGCCGTCCTGGATCAGGGCATGGGTGCCGATCACCAGCTGGGCCTGGCCCGATTCGATCAGGGCGGTGGCGGCCAGCTTGTCCTTTTTCTTCAGGCTGCCCGTCAGCCACGCCACCTTCACGCCCAGCGGCTCCAGCCAGGCCGCGATCTTGCGGAAGTGCTGGTCGGCCAGGATCTCCGTGGGCGCCATCAGGGCCGCCTGGAAGCCGCTGTCGATGGCCTGGGTGGCGGCCAGCGCCGACACCACCGTCTTGCCGCTGCCCACGTCGCCCTGCAGCAGGCGCTGCATGGGGTAGGGATGGCGCAGGTCGGCGCGGATCTCGTCCAGCACGCGCTGCTGGGCGCCCGTCAGCTTGAACGGCAGGGCCGCCTGGAAGCGCTGGGACAGGTCGCCCACCACCTTGAGCGCCGCCGCGCCCTTGGCACGCCGGGCGCGCTGGGCCCGTTTCAGCGACAGCTGCTGGGCCAGCAGCTCGTCGAACTTCATGCGCACCCAGGCCGGGTGGGAACGGTCGGCCAGCGCGTGCTCGTCCACCTGCTGGGGCGGATAGTGCAGCAGCTTGACGGCCGGCTCGAAATTGGTGAGCTGCATACTGTCGATCAGTTCCGCCGGCAGGGTGTCGGTCCAGTCGACGCGCTTCATGGCGTCGCCGATGGCGCGCCGCAGCACGGGCTGGGACAGGCCCTCGCCGGACGGATAGACCGGGGTGAGGGAAGTGGGCAGGGGCGCGCCCTCGTTGACCACCTTGTAGGCGGGATGCACCATCTCGGCGCCGAAGAAGCCGTGTTTGAGTTCGCCCCGTGCGCGCACGCGCGTGCCTTCGGCCAGCTGCTTGACCTGGCTGCCGTAGAAGTTCATGAAGCGCAGCTGCAGGTCGCCCGTCTCGTCGGCGATATGGACCAGCAGCTGGCGCCGCGGCTTGTAGGCGATTTCATTCTTGACCACCAGCCCCTCGACCTGGGACGATTCGCCGCCATGCAGGCACGCTTCGCGGATCGATACCACCTGGGTTTCGTCCTCGTAGCGCATGGGCAGGTGCAGCACCAGGTCCATGTCCGTGTGCAGGCCCAGCTTGGCCAGCCGGGCTTCCGGGCTGACAGTCTTTTTGGCGGTTTTTGGCTTCGAAACAGGCATATTCAGGTGCTTCTGGGAGCACTAGCGTAAAATAGAGGGTTGGCCGTCGCGCAGCAACGCCGGTATTGTAAGGCTTGCGCGGAAAACCCGGGGTCAGATCCGGCATTCGGACACGGACTGATCCGTAGAGGCCAGCAGTGCCGAGTTCGTGTCCGCATGCCGGAACTGCCCCCCACTCATAAAAGTTTGCACATGTATTCGCTTTCCGATTTCGATTTTAACTTGCCGCCCGAGCGCATCGCTCAATTCCCGTTGCCTGACCGCAGTGCGTCCCGCCTGCTGCATGTGGACGGCGCGCAGCTGGTGGACCGCCAGTTCGCCGACATCGTCAACCTGCTGCAGCCGGGCGATTTGCTGGTGATGAACGATACCCGCGTGCTCAAGGCCCGCTTCTTCGGCGTCAAGGACAGCGGCGGCAAGGTCGAGGCGCTGGTCGAGCGCGTGCTCGACAACCGCACCGTGCTGGCCCAGGTGCGCGCTTCCAAGTCGCCCGGCCCCGGCGTCAGGATCCGCCTGGCCGACGCCTTCGACGTCACCGTCGGCGAGCGCGCCGGCGAGTTCTACACCCTGCATTTCGAGGCCGATGTGTTCGACCTGATCGAGGCCCACGGCCGCCTGCCGCTGCCGCCCTACATCGAGCACACGGCCGACGCCTTCGACGAGACGCGCTACCAGACCGTGTTCAACAAGGTGCCCGGCGCCGTGGCCGCGCCCACGGCCGGCCTCCACTTCGACGAGCAGCTGCTGGCCCTGTTGAAGGCCAAGGGCGTCAACTTCGCCTACGTCACGCTGCACGTGGGCGCCGGCACCTTCCAGCCGGTGCGCACCGAGGTGCTGGCCGAGCACAAGATGCATACCGAGTGGTACACCATGCCCCAGGCCACGGTGGACGCCGTGCGCGCCACCCGCGCCGCCGGGCGCGACGTGGTGGCCGTGGGTACCACCAGCCTGCGCGCGCTGGAATCGGCTTCGCAAAGCGGGACGCTGGAAGCGGGCAGCGCCGATACGGCCCTGTTCATCACGCCCGGCTACCGGTTCAAGACGGTCACCCGTTTGATCACCAATTTCCACCTGCCCAAGTCGACCCTGCTGATGCTGGTGTCGGCCTTTGCCGGTTACGACGAGATCCGCGCGGCTTACGCCCACGCCATCGCCCACGAATACCGCTTCTTCAGCTATGGCGACGCCATGCTGCTGACGACGCAGGCGCGTGCTCCCCAGAATTAAAAGAAAGAACCTATCCATGCTGGAATTTAAACTCCTCAAGACCGACAGCAGCGGCCTGACCAAGGCCCGCCGCGGCACCGTCAAACTGAACCACGGTGTGGTGCAGACCCCGATCTTCATGCCGGTCGGCACCTACGGCTCCGTCAAGGCCATGTCGCCGCTGGAACTGAAGGAAATCAATGCCCAGATCATCCTGGGCAATACCTTCCACCTGTGGCTGCGCCCCGGCAACGACGTGATCGCCAAGTTCGGCGGCCTGCACGACTTCATGGGCTGGGACAAGCCCATCCTGACCGACTCGGGCGGCTTCCAGGTGTTCTCGCTGGGCGAGATGCGCAAGATCACGGAAGAGGGTGTGCACTTCAACTCGCCCATCAACGGCGACAAGCTGTTCCTGTCGCCGGAAATTTCGATGCAGATCCAGCGCGTGCTCAATTCCGACATCGTGATGCAGTTCGACGAATGCACGCCGTACGAAATCGCGGGCCGGCCCGCCACGCTGGACGAGGCGGCCAAGTCGATGCGCATGTCGCTGCGCTGGGCCCAGCGCTCGCACGACGAGTTCCACCGCGGCGGCAACCCGAACGCCCTGTTCGGCATCGTCCAGGGCGGCATGTTCGAGAACCTGCGCGACGAATCGCTGGCCCAGCTGGAGGAGATCGACTTCCCCGGCCTGGCCATCGGCGGCCTGTCCGTGGGCGAACCGAAGGAAGACATGATGCGCGTGCTGGCCCATGTGGGCCCGCGCCTGCCGGCCAACAAGCCGCACTACCTGATGGGCGTGGGCACGCCGGAAGACCTGGTGGCCGGCGTTTCGAACGGGGTCGACATGTTCGACTGCGTGATGCCGACCCGTAACGCCCGCAACGGCTGGCTGTTTACCCGCTTCGGCGACATCAAGATCAAGAACGCCCGTTACAAGGACGACAAGGCGCCGCTGGACGAAACCTGCGGCTGCTACGCCTGCCGCAACTTCTCGCGCGCCTACCTGCACCACCTGCACCGTTCGCAGGAAATCCTGGGCGCGCGCCTGAACACCATCCACAACCTGCATTACTACCTCGACATCATGCAGCAGATGCGCGATGCCCTGGACGAGGACCGCTTCCACGCGTGGACCCTGCAATTCCACGCGGACCGGGCGCGCGGGATCTGAAACGGGCCGCAGTTTGTTGCAATCTTGTAAAAAGATGCACGCGACCCATATGGCAGGGGGGCTGACGCTTCCCGGCCAGTGCTAGAATACAGCGCTATTTTTTCAAACTTATAAACGGAGTACTCAGTGTTCATTTCCAACGCTTACGCACAATCGGCCGGCGACGTTCTCGGCCTGGGTGGCAACCTCACCAGCTTCCTGCCCCTGATCCTGATGTTCGTGGCCATGTATTTCCTGATGATCCGTCCTCAGCAAAAACGCGCCAAGGAACAGAAGGCCATGATGGACGCGCTGGCCAAGGGTGACGAAGTGATCACGGCCGGCGGCATGCTGGGCAAAGTGGCCAAGGTCACCGACGCCTACGTGACGCTGGAAGTATCGAGCGGCACCGAGATCGTGGTGCAGAAGAACTCGGTCACCGTGCTGCTGCCGAAAGGCACGCTGAAGGCGCTGTAAGACTGGCCCTGGCCTCGGGCGGGGGGGGGGGG
>NZ_JBYSZG010000007.1:0-149996 GCF_058786935.1 Rugamonas sp. FW305-51 | reverse complement strand
CCCCCCCCCCCCCCCCCCCCCCCCCCGTCCTGCATCCGACTTGCATCCGACGCCTAACATTGAACGTTGAACACTATGAATCGCTATCCTGTCTGGAAATACATCCTCATTGCCGTCGCCATTCTGCTGGGCGCGCTGTACACGGCGCCTAACTACTTCGGCGAATCGCCGGCGGTGCAAGTCACCAGCGGCAAGTCCACCGTCAAGATGACGAGCGAGATGGCAGCCCAGGTGGCCGCCGTGCTGCAGAAGGAAAACCTGGCGGTGGAAGGCGTGAGCTTCGACGGCACCGGCACCTACGCCTCCGTGCGTGCCCGCTTCGCCGACACCGACACCCAGTTCAAGGCCAAGGCCGTGCTGGAAAAGGACTTGAACGCCGATCCGGCCGATCCGACCTACCTGGTGGCCCTGAACCTGCAGCCCAACACCCCGAAATGGATGCAAAGCCTGCGCGCCCTGCCCATGTATCTGGGCCTGGACCTGCGCGGCGGCGTGCACTTCCTGATGCAGGTGGACGTGAAGGCGGCCCTGACCAAGCGCGTGCAAGGCATCCAGGCCTCGGCCCGCAGCCTGCTGCGCGACAAGGGCGTGCGCCACGCCGGCATCGACCGCGTGGGCGACGTCATCGAGATCAAGTTCCGCGACGAAGACACCCGCGCCAAGGCGCGCGAAGTGCTGTCGTCGTCGATGGCCGACCTGTCCATGGTGGACGGCGGCGCCGGCAGCGAGCTCAAGCTGACCGTCACCCTCAAGCCGGCCGCCCTCAAGCAGACCATCGAAGAAGGCGTCAAGCAGAACATCGCCACCCTGTCCAAGCGTGTCAACGAGCTGGGCGTGGCCGAACCCATTATCCAGCAGCAGGGCCCGGACCGCATCGTGGTCCAGCTGCCCGGCGTGCAGGACGTGGCCCGCGCCAAGGCCGTGATCGGCCGCACGGCCACGCTGGAAGTACGCATGGTGGACGACACCATCACCCCCGGCACGGAACTGTCGGCCGCCATCCCGTTCAACTCGGAACTGTTCACCGTCGGCAAGGGCGTCCCTGTCGTGCTGAGCAAGGACGTGGTACTGACGGGCGACTACATCTCCAGCGCGACGGCCAGCTTCGACCAGAACCAGCAGCCGGCCGTGGGCATCGACCTGAACGGCGACGGCGGCCGCAAGATGCGCGACGCCACCCGCGAACGCGTGGGCAAGCGCATGGCCATCGTGCTGTTTGAAAAGGGCAAGCCGGAAGTGCTGTCGGTGGCCACCATCCAGAGCGAACTGGGCAGCCGGTTCCAGATCACCGGCATGGGCAATGCGGAAAACTCGGCCGAACTGGCCCTGCTGCTGCGCTCGGGCGCCCTGTACGCGCCCATGGACGTGATCGAAGAACGCACCATCGGCCCCCAGCTGGGCGCCGAAAACATCAGCAAGGGCTTGCATTCGACCATGTACGGCTTTGCCGCCATCGCCGTGTTCATGATGGCCTACTACATGATGTTCGGCTTCTTCAGCGTGCTGGCCCTGGCCTGCAACCTGCTGTTGCTGATCGCCTTGCTGTCGCTGATGCAGGCCACGCTGACTTTGCCCGGCATTGCCGCGATCGCGCTGGCGCTCGGTATGGCAATTGACGCCAACGTGCTGATCAACGAACGCATCCGCGAGGAACTGCGCGGCGGCGCCTCGCCGCAGCAAGCCATCTCGGTCGGCTTCGACCGCGCCTGGGCCACCATCCTGGACTCCAACGTGACCACGCTGATCGTCGGCCTGGCGCTGTGGGTGTTCGGTTCCGGCGCCATCCGCGGCTTCGCCGTGGTGCACTGCCTGGGCATCCTGACGTCCATGTTCTCGGCCGTGTTCATGTCGCGCGGCGTGGTCAACCTCTGGTATGGCCGCAAGAAGAAACTGCAATCGATCGCCATCGGCACCGTGTGGGTGCCCGGCCTGTCGAAATAAGTTCACCGTCCCGCCGCGGCGGGACGGGCTCCAACCTCAGAGGATTTCATGGAATTTTTCCGCATCAAAAAAGACATACCGTTCATGCGCCACGCGCTGGTGTTCAATGCCATCTCGGCCTTGACCTTCGTCGCCGCCGTGTTCTTCCTGTTCCACAAGGGCCTGCACTTCTCCGTCGAGTTCACGGGCGGTACCGTGATGGAGCTCAAGTACGCCAAGCCGGCCAACCTGGAAAGCATCCGCCACACGCTGGAAAAGGTCGGCTATGAACAGCCGGAAGTGACCAGCTTCGGCACCGCGCACGACGTCATGCTGCGCCTGCCCGTGATCAAGACCGTGACCGGCAACGCCGCCTCGCAGCTGGTGTTCGACGGCCTGTGCAAGACCGAGCAGGGCACGCTCAAGCGGATCGACGGCGTCAGCGCCAAGGGCGAGCAAGTGACCAAGACGGCCTGCGTGGACGGCGCCGGCACGGAACTGGTGTCGCTGCAGAAGGTGGAATTCGTCGGCCCGCAGGTGGGCGACGAGCTGGCCCAGAACGGCATGAATGCGCTGGCCATGGTGATCGTCGGCGTGATGATCTACCTGGCCGTGCGCTTCGAGTGGAAGTTCGCGGTGGCGGCCATCATCGCCAACCTGCACGACGTGGTCATCATCCTGGGCTTCTTCGCCTTCTTCCAGTGGGAATTCTCGCTGACGGTGCTGGCGGCCGTGCTGGCCGTGCTCGGTTACTCGGTCAACGAATCGGTCGTGATCTTCGACCGTATCCGCGAGAACTTCCGCAAGCAGCGCAAGATGTCGGTACATGAAGTGATCGACAATGCCATCACCAGCACCATCTCGCGCACCATCATCACCCACGGCTGCACCCAGATGATGGTGCTGTCGATGCTGTTCCTGGGCGGCCCCACGCTGCACTACTTCGCCGTGGCGCTGACCATCGGTATCTGCTTCGGCATCTACTCGTCGGTGTTCGTGGCGGCGGCCGTGGCCATGTGGCTGGGCGTCAAGCGTGAAGACCTGATCAAGCCGATCAAGGAAAAAGACGAGACGGACGGCGCCGTCGTCTAAGCGCCCCCGGTCGCAAAAAATGGGGACGTACCCCGATTTGATCTTTATCAAATCGGGGTACGTCCCCATTTTCTTTGCCGGTGTCAGGGCTGGGCGCGGTGGACGCTGCCTTTCATGGCCGTGGGGCAGGCGGTCGAGCGGATGCGGAAATAGCTGCGGCCGTCGTCGAGCGAACGCAGCACGATCTTTTCCTGCGTCAGGCTGACGATCTTGTCCTTGAGGATGGCGCCGTCCGACAGGAAGGAGGTGAGGACGCCGTCGCGGATGTTCCAGCGCACGGTGATGCGCTCGACCAGCTTGCGGCAGGCCATGTCCTTGTACTCGTAATAGGTGTAGGTGCCGTTGGCCAGGAAGGTCTCGCGCGAGGGGATGCGCTCGTAGTCGGGGCTGTCCGGCGGATTGATCCAGGTGCCGGCCAGCAGCGCGCTCAGGGCCGCGTCGTCCGATTCGTTGTCGGCCGCGGGACAGGCCGGCGGCAGCAGCAGCACCGCGGTCAGCATCAGCGCCGCGGCAGTTTTTTCTAACATGCGATGTCCTTGCGCCTGCCGGGCGGGGTAGGGGCCGGGCGGTGCAGAGTGTTGGTAAATGGAAATAACAATGGGCAATAGGATAATCCAGGATGCGTGCTGACAGCCACAAATTTGTCATAATGCCGTACCGGCCGCATGGTCAAACTGTTGCGTGGATGGGAAAACGATGAGCCGTACGGGCCGATTATTCTTGCTGATGGATGCCATGCGCGGTTACCGCCGTCCCGTCACGGCGGCCAGGCTGGCCGAGCAGCTGGGAGTGTCCGAACGCACCATCTACCGCGACATCCAGACCCTGGCCAGCCTGGGCGCCCCGCTCGAGGGCGAGGCCGGCGTGGGCTATATGCTGCGGGCCGGCTTCTTCCTGCCGCCGCTGATGTTCGGCGCCGACGAGCTCGAGGCGCTGGTGCTGGGCGCGCGCTGGGTGCGCCGCCAGGGCGACGAGGCGCTGGCCCAGGCCGCCACCAATGCCTTGGCCAAGATCGCCGCCGCCACGCCCAAGGACTTGCGCGACGACATGGCCGAAACCAGCCTGTGGGTGCCGCTGGGCGTGAGCCAGCCCGACGCCAGCGACGCCTTCGTGCGTCCCGTGCGCGAAGCGATCCGTTACCAGCACCGGCTGCGCATCCACTACCGCGACGAGCACGGCGCCGAGTCGGAACGCTATGTGTGGCCATTCGCGCTGGCCTTCCTGGAGGGCAAGCGCCTGCTGGCGGCGTGGTGCGAGCTGCGCATGGCCTTCCGCCACTTCCGCATCGACCGTATCGCGGCGGCCGAATCGACGGGCCAGCGCTATCCGGCCCGGCGCCACGACCTGCTCAAGACGTGGCGCGGCGAACAGGGCTTGCGCGAAGACTCCTGACAGAAACTGTCAGCGGCCGGGCCTAGCATGAAGTCCTCAACCCACCCTATGGAGACTGACCATGCGCCTGTACTACCATCCCGTTTCTGCCAATGCCCGCCGCGTCACCCTGGCCGCCCAGCACATGGGCGCGCCGCTGGAGCTGACGGAAGTGAACCTGCTGGACGAGGCCGACCGCCGCCGCCTGCTGGCCATCAACCCCAACAACAAGGTGCCGGTGCTGCAGGACGGCGACTTCGTGCTGTGGGAATCGTGCGCCATCATGCAGTACCTGGCTGACCGGACCCCGGGCCACACCCTGTATCCGCAGGACGTGCGCCAGCGGGCCGACATCAACCGCTGGATGTTCTGGGGCGGCGAGCACTTCGCCCCGGCCCTGGCCACCTTCGCCTTCGAGCACATCTGGAAAGGCGTGACGGGCCAGGGCGGCCCCAATCCGGCTGAACTGGAGCGCGCCGGCAAGCTGGTGGCCCGCTTCGCGGCCGTGGCCGACGCCCAGCTGGCCGGCCGCCAGTGGCTGCTGGGCGACAGCCTGACCCTGGCCGATTTCGTCGTGGCCACGCCCCTGATGTACATCGAGCAAGCCCACCTGCCCGTCAAGGACTACGCCCACCTGATGGCGTGGTTCGGCCGCGTCCAGCAGCTCGAGGCGTGGAAGCGCACGGAGCCGGTCTGGTAAATCGGTCTCCTTATGTGCGCTGCCGCACGGAAAGGGGGGAGGGCCGGGCGTATGCTGCCTTCATCTCTTTCGGGAGATCCCTAGTTTTGGACTTTGCCCGCCTCCCCGGCGGGCTTTTTTTTGACTCGACGAATAGGGTGCAATCCGGAAAACCGTGTCAAAAAAGGGGTACGTCCCCATTTTTTTATCCGGCTTCCGCGGGTGCTCTGCTGCATAATTTGTGTGCAAAAAAAAGTTCAACAGGGCCATTGCGGTGGCATAGAATGGTTTGCATTCGTCTGGCTATGTG
Organism: Rugamonas sp. FW305-51; assembly: GCF_058786935.1. NCBI lineage: Bacteria > Pseudomonadati > Pseudomonadota > Betaproteobacteria > Burkholderiales > Oxalobacteraceae > Rugamonas > Rugamonas sp. FW305-51. Next base: position 144,624 of record NZ_JBYSZG010000007.1, on the reverse strand, counting down.
ATCAGGAGGAGCCGTTCCGTGAACCATTCCGCGCATGAGATACCCGACAGCTTCCTGCGCAAGTGGCAGGATACGACCAACGTCATGGCCCATATCTTCGAAGTGCCAGCCGGCCTCATCATGCGGGTGCTGCCGGAGCAGATCGAAGTGCTGGTCTCCAGCCACACGGACGGCAATCCCTACGAGGCCGATGAAAAAGCCCACCTCGACACCGGCTTGTACTGCGAGACGGTGATGGCCACCCGTAACGTGCTCAGCGTGCCCAACGCCCTGCAGGACGCGCAGTGGCAGCACAATCCCGACGTGGCCCTGAACATGATTTCCTACCTGGGCGTGCCGCTGCTGTGGACCGACGAGGAAGTGTTCGGCACCATCTGTGTGCTCGACAGCAAAACCCGCCATTACCGCACCCGCTATGTGGACTTGCTGTGGGAAATCAAGAAAAGCATCGAGGCCGATTTCAAGGTGATCCAGCAGCAAACCCGCCTTATCGCCAGCAACCTCGAATTGCGCGACGCCGTCGAACGCCAGCGCACGGACGCGCTGGCGCTGCAGCGCAGCAACGTCGAACTGCAGGCGGCGCTGCAGACGCTGCAAACCATGCAGGCCGACTTGCTGCGCTCGGAAAAGATGGCCGCGCTTGGTTCGCTGGTGGTGGGCATCGCCCATGAGCTCAATACGCCGATCGGCAATTGCCTGATGGCGGCCAGTACCATGCAGGCCCAGGGCGCGGAATTTGCCGACGAACTGGCCCGTGGCCTGACCCGGACCCGGGCCGCGTCCTTTGCCCAGACCGTCAACCAGGGGGCCGATATCGTGATGCGGGGCCTGGGCCATGCGGCCGAGCTGGTGGGCCGCTTCAAACAGCTGGCCGTGGACCAGTCCGGCCTGGAGCGGCGCCGTTTCCTGCTGGTCGATGCCATGCTGGACCTGCGCACGTCGCTGCGCACGGTGCTGGGCCAGGCCAGCGTGGTCACCACCATCCCGTCCGAGTTGTCGCTCGACAGCTACCCGGTCCAGCTGCAGCAAGTGCTGGCCAGCCTGATCACCAACGCCGTGCTGCATGGTTTCGCGGGCCGGCCCCACGGCACGGTGACGGTGACGGCCGAGGCGCTGCCGGACGGGCTGGTGCGCCTGGCCGTGCGCGACGATGGCGTGGGCATCGCGCACGAACACCTGGGACGGGTGTTCGATCCCTTCTTCACCACCCGGCTCGGCCATGGCGGCAGCGGCCTGGGGCTGCATATCACATACAACCTGGTCCATACGGTGCTGGGCGGGACCATAGAGGTCAGCAGCGATCCGGGGCAGGGCGCCTGCTTTACGCTGCTGCTGCCGCAGGTGGCGCCCGAGCCGGTGACGCACGACAGCGCCGGCAACGTGCTGCATTGAGAACGGCCGCAGACGGAAGCCAGGGGCGGGAGCCTGGGCCGGAGCCCAGCGGCCAGAAGAGAGCGCAGCGGCCTGCGCGCTGCTTACAGCATGAGGACGGCGAACAGGGCCTGCACTTCGTGGGCCGATTCGGCCAGAATGTCGTGCAGCGTGCCTTCGCCGACGAGGAAGTCGATGGTGCGCGCGCCCAGCAGCGTGGTGGCGCCGGGGCGTTCTTGCAAGGGCGAGGGGACGGGCGCCAGGTCGTTGGCCAGCAGCAGCGTGTCGCCCAGGGTTTCCGGCGGCAGGGCCCGCAGGCCCACCCACATCGCTTCCACGGCCTGGGCCACCGGCTCCGGGACCACCAGCTTCTTGAGCACGCCGCGGCCGATTTCGGCCTCGCCGAATTCGATCCAGTCGCCCGGTTCGCCGTCCAGGATGCCGGGCCAGGCGCCGGCTTGCGACAGCAGGTAGAAACCGCCCACTTCGTGCACGATGCCGGCGAACATGGCCGTGTCCGGATCCACATGGGTTACCCGGCGCGCGATCACCTGGGCCAGCGCGGCCACATGGGCCGTGTGTTCCCACAACTGGGCCGCCTTGGCCTTGACGGCCGGGTCGCTGGACTGGCCGCCCAGCTGGCGCACGATCAGGGCCGCCACCTGCGACTGCAGGGTGCGCATGCCCAGCCGCTGCACGGCCGCGCGGACGCTGGAAATTTCATTACCGGAACGGTTGTAGGCGACGGCGTTGGCGATGGCCACGGTGCGGGCCGCCAGCAGGGGATCGGCCTGGATCAGCTTGGCCGCCGCGTCGATATGGCAGTCGGGATCGCCCAGCGCCTGCTGCAGGCGCAACGAGGCGTTGACATTGGTGGGGAACGTCAACTCTCCCCGGCTCGCTTGAGCTGCGATCTGCTTGAAGGCGTCCAGTCTGTCCATCGAAAAAATTATACTCGGAATATTGCCGTGTGGAACTTTTTCGCAAAATACTTTTCTATCCCTTGCGGCATGTCAATAGCATGCCGCAAGGGTGTGGTACGGATCAGGCCTCGCTGAAGATGGCGTCGCAGCCATCCTGGGTCGCGTCCGTGTCCTGCAGTTCATCGACCAGGCCCAGGTCGAACAATTCCTCGATCGCGTTCATGAAGCTGTTGTGCTTGGTCGCGCCGATCAGGCGGTAGATTTCACCTTCTTCATTGCGGATGCCGATCAACAGCTTTTCCTGGCGCACGACGTCCGGCGTGCTGACGTTGAGCAACAGATTGCCGATGATGTGTTTATCGAATTTGGCAGGTTTCTTGCCTTCGAGCAGAGTCGTTTTCAAAAGTTTTCCTTGGTTGAGTCGTGGGTGGCCGGACTGCCGCCGATAATGACAGTTTTGAGTGCGGACAGGGTTTTTTCAAGGGCCGCGTAGTCCTCTTCCGTAAAATTGGCGAAGACTGCGCCGCCCCTGGCCACAACGCGGGGAAATACGTCGTGGAACGTGCGTTCGCCGGCCGCCGTGAGACGGACGAAGAACGAACGCTTGTCGTCGGCGCTGCGCTCGCGCTGCACCAGGCCCTTGTGCTCAAGACGCTCGATCACCCCGGTCAGCGTGCCCTTGGTGATCAGGGTCTTTTCGCCGAGTTCCTTGTACGACATGCCCTGCGTGTTGCCCAGCGTGGCGATGATGTCGAACTGGGCGTGGGTCAGGCCGCACTGGCGCACGTGATCGGCCGACAGGCGTTCAAAACCCTGCATGCATTCGGCCAGCAGCCGGATACTTTTCAAATAGCGTTCACCCATAGACCATGATTATAGCTGGCCGGGGCGCCGCTTCCCGGCCCCGGCCCGCCAATTTCACCGTGGAGCGGGTACACTATGGCTCCCCGGCCGCCGACGTTGGCGCGCCGCAACCTGCCAGCCTTCCGTCGAGACCTGTTTGAAGCCCTCTGCGCCCCTGCATCTGCGCGGCATCGCCGCCCTGTTGACCGTCACCCTCGTCTGGGGCACCACCTTTCCCGCCATGAAGGAGATGACGGGCGCCCTGTCGGCCAGCGCCATCGTGCTGGTGCGCTTCGCCCTGGCCGGCGTCCTGCTGGCGCCGTTTTTGTGGCGGGCGCGGGCGGGCGACCTGTGGCAGGGCTGGCTGGCCGGCGTCGTGTTGTTTTTCTGCTACGTGTTCCAGATCGAAGGCCTGGCCTTGACCAGTTCCAACCGCAACGCCTTCCTGACGGGGCTGAACGTGCTGGTGGTGCCCTTGCTGGGCATGGCGGCCGGCAAGCTGCCCGAGCGCCGCATCGTCGTCGCCTTGCTGCTGGCGCTGGCCGGCCTGTTCGCCCTGTGCTGGGACGGCGGCATCAGCTGGGGCCGGGGCGACACGCTGGCCCTGCTGGCGGCCCTGTGCTTCGGCCTGTACGTGAAGATGATGGAGGCGGCCACCCGCAAGGTGGAGCGCCTGATGACGCTGACGGCGGCCCAGATCGTCACCGTGGCCCTGTGCGCGGGGGCCTGGCTGCTGTGGCGCGACATGCCGTCCGGCGCCCAGGCCGGCGCGTGGCAGGCGGCCACCTGGCAGGCCGTGCTGGACTACAAGAGCAACCTGATCTACCTGGGCGTGGTGGCCACGGCCGCCATCATTTCCCTGCAGACGTGGGGCCAGCGCCACAGCAGCGCCAACGAGGCGGCCGTGATCTATGCGTTCGAGCCGGGCTGCGCCGCCATTTTCAGCTATGTCTGGCTGGACGAGCGGCTGGCGTGGAACGGCTTGCTGGGCGCGGCGTTGTTGATCTCCGGTATGATAGTGAGCCAGTGGAGCAGCACCCGGCCCGCCGCCGTGCTGGCGCCCGAATGAGCGCCGCGCCACCGTCCCGCCCGCCCCGTCAGAACTGAATTCGCCGTATGCCATTTTCCTCCCTATCCCGCCTGGCCCAGGAACAGCCGCTGCGCCTGCTGCTGGTCAACGCGGGCGAGCCGGACGCCATCACCTGGGCCGGCCTGGTCCAGCCGCTGCGGCTGGCGGCCCAGATGCTGGGACCGGACCAGCTGCGGCTCGACATCCTGAGCCCGCAGCAGGCCGCCGAGGCCCAGCCCGGCTGGCACCTGGCCTTGCTGGTGGCCGACGAACACCAGGCGCCGCCGCCGCCGGCCCTGCTGCGCACGGTGGTCGAACGCTGCCGCTCGGCCCGCTACTGGGGCGGGGTGGGGGCCGGCGTGCTGTGGCTGGCCGACGCCGGCCTGATGGCGGGCGTGCGCATCGCCCTGCCGTGGGCCCTGTACGCGGAAACGGAGGCGGCCACGGAACGGGCCATCCTCACGCCCCATCTGTTCGAGCTGGACGGGCGCATGCTCAGCTGCTGCGGCGGCGCGGCCAGCATCGATTTTGCCCTGACCCTGGTGGCGGCCCTGTACGGCGCCACGGTCCAGGCCGCCATCAAGGAAAGCCTGTGCATCGACCGCGTGCGCGGCCACGAGGAGCGCCAGCGGGTGGCGCTGCAGGCCCGCTTCGGCGCGCTGCAGCCCAAGCTGTCGGAAGCGGTGACGCTGATGGAGGCCAACATCGAGGAACCGTTGTCGACGGACGACATCGCCGGCCTGGTGGGCCTGTCGCGGCGCCAGCTCGAGCGCCTGTTCAAGCAATACCTGGGCAGCCTGCCGTCGCGCTACTACCTGGAGCTGCGCCTGCAGCGGGCCCGCCAGCTGCTGCTGGAGACCAACCATTCCATCGTCCAGGTGGGACTGATGTGCGGCTTCTCGTCCGGTTCGCATTTTTCCACCGCCTTCGGCGCCCTGTTCGGCAATACCCCGCGCGAGGAACGCCAGCGCAAGCTGATGCCGCCGGCCGCCTGAGCCCGCTCAGATCGGCGTCTGGACGGCCGGCCCGCCGGCGTCCGGCAGCGCCACCATGCCGTGCGCGCCGCTGGCGTTGCGCGCGGTGAGCTGGGGCGCCTTCAACGGCAGGCTGATCTGGAACAGGGTGCCGGCGCCCGGTTCGCCCTGCAGCGCGATGGTGCCGCCCAGCACCCCCGTCACCAGCGTCTGCACGATGTACAGGCCCAGGCCGGAACCGCCCTGGCCCAGCCGGGTGGTGAAGAAGGGGTCGTAGATCTGGCCGCGGTATTCGGGCGGGATGCCCTTGCCGTCGTCCGTGTAGGTCAGCAGCACGCGCTCGCCCTGGCGCTGGGCGGCGATGCGGACCCGGCCCCCCTTGCGCCCTTCGAAGCCATGCACCAGCGAATTTTCCAGCAGGTTGGACAGCACCTGGGCCAGCGGCCCGGGGAAGCTGTCGAATTCGATGTCGGGCGCCACGTCCAGTTCGATGTGGTGGCCGCGGTGCTTCCACGCGTTGTGGTGGCTGGCGATCACTTCCTCCACCGTGCGCCGCAGGGGAAACTGGCGGCGCCGCACGCTGGCCTGGTCCACCGCCAGTTCCTTGAAGTTGTCGATCAGCCCCGCCGCGCGGAAGGTATTGCGTTCGATGATCTCGCTGGCCTGCTGGCACTGGGCCACGAAGGTGTCGGCCGCCGAGCGCTTGAGCAGTCCGGCCGCCAGCGCGCGGGCGAAGCTGTCCACGTGGGCCTTGAGGGTGGTGGCGGCCGTCAGTGCGCTGCCCAGCGGCGTGCTCAGTTCGTGCGCGATGCCGGCCACCAGCCGCCCCAGCGAGGCCACTTTTTCCGTCTGCAGCAGCTGTTCGGCCGCCAGCTTCAAGTCCTCGTTGGCTTGCTGCAGCTCGGCCGTGCGGGCCGTCACGCGCTGCTCCAGCACATTGTTGAGCTCCTGGATTTCCGCCTCGCGGGCGCGGCGCACGGTCACCTCCTGTTGCAGCTCGGCCGTGCGGCGCTTGACCATCACCCGCAGCTGCACGATGAAGGTGACGGCCACCAGCACGGCCAGCGCCAGCGCGCCCAGCGGCCGGTAATCGATGTCGTGCGCGTAGTGGACGGTGCTCCAGTTCTGGCGGAAGGCGTCGCGCTCGGATTTGGGAATGGCGGCCAGCGCCGCGTTCAGGATGGGCACCAGTTCCGGCCAGTCCGAGCGCACGCCGATGCCGATCTGGTAGCGGTAGTCCGTCTCGCCGGCCACCCGCACATCGGTCGCGCCCAGCTCGACCAGCTGGTGGGTGCCCGTCAGCAGGGGGGCGACGATGGCGTTGACCTTGCCGTTGCGCAGCAGGTCGGCGCCGGCCCGGAAGTTACTGACCGGTACCACGAGTACGCCGGGCCAGTCGTGCGGCAGGGCGTCGGCCACCACCGTGCGGGCCGCCACGGCCACCCGCTTGCCGGCCAGCCCGGCCAGGCCGCCCATGGGCGCGGTGGCGGTGCCGGCAAAGATCACCACGGGCGTGCTCATATACGGTTCCGTCACCGTCATGTAGCCGGCCCGGCCCGGCGTCTGCGAGATGGCCGACACCAGGTCCACCTGGCGCCGCTCGATGCGGCCGATTTCGTCGGCCACGTCGCGCGCCGGCACCAGTTCGAAGCGCACCCCCAGCTGTTCCTCGATGCGGCGCAGGAAGTCGAGTGAAATGCCGTGCAGGGCGCCGTCGTCGCCGCGCCATTCGATGGGCGCGCGGGCGCTGTCGACGGCCACCCGCAGCACGGGGTGGGCCGTCAGCCAGGCCCGCTGGGCCGCGGTGACGGGCAGGTCGCGCTGCACGGGCGCCCCTTCCGCCGTGGCCAGCCAGCGCGAACGGATCAACGCATGCTCGTCGGCCGTGATGGCGGCCACGCCCTTGTCGACGATGGACAGCAGTTCGGGTGCATCGTTGCGCAAGGCCAGCCGTATGGTGGCCGCCTCCGAGTAGTAGTACAGCAGGGCGATCTTGAGGGACGCGCCGGCCGCGCCGATGGCGCGCTGCACCACGGGCAGGTCGTCGAAGTAGGCGTCGGCCTCGTGGCGCAGCACGCGCGCCATGCCGTCCTGCGAGTCGTCCACCTCCACCAGCACGCAGTCCGGGCAGCGCGCCTTGAGCACGGGCACCCGCACCGAGTTGCGCACCACGGCCACGCGCTGGTGCGCGTAGTCGCCCAGCACGCGGGTGGCGCCATGGTCGGACCGGGTCGCCATGGCGATCGGCAGTTCCAGGTAGGGGATGGAGAAATTGAGACGGCTCCTGCGCTCGGGCCGTTCGCGCGCGCACAGCACGCCGTCCACCTCGTGCGCCATGCCCTTGGTCAGGGCCTGGTCCCAGGTGGAGCCGACGTAACGCAGCGTGAGGCCCGTCTTGCGCGCCACCAGTTGCGCGTAGTCGTAGCAGGCGCCCGCGTAGGCATCGCCGTCGGCGCGGCGGAACGCCATGGGGGGATTGAACTGGTCGAGCGCCATGGTCAGCACGGGATGGGCCTGCACCCAGGCCTGCTCCCGTGGCGTCAGCGCCACTTGCGCCGTCGCCAGCGCGGGCCATCCCAGCAGCATGAGAAGAAATATTGCCAGCTTGACCAGTGCCGTGTGCATGTGAGTGAGCCTTTAGCCTGTGCGCGCCCGATGCCGTACAGCATAGCCGACTATTTCGCCGGCGGGCATGGCCGCGTGCATAAACTGCGCGGCCGCGACACATCCGGGCCATTTGCGATACGCATGCCGGGCAAAAATGAAAATCCTTGTCGCCATTAGAAAAGAGTTTTAGCATGCCGCTTTTTATAATGGGTGCTCCAGCGCGGCCGCCGTGCCGCCACCGTACCCACTTTGATAGGGAAAGCCATGAACGCCAAGCTTGATACGACCGTGACCACACGTCCTGTAAATCGCCAGACCTTCGACGAAGTGCTGGTGCCGACCTACGCACCTTCGGCCATGGTGCCGGTGCGCGGCGCCGGCCTGGACCTGTGGGACCAGAACGGCAAGCAGTACCTGGACTTCACGTCCGGTATCGCGGTCAACTCCCTGGGCCACTGCCATCCGGTGCTGGTCGAAGCGCTGACCAAGCAGGCCAACACCCTGTGGCACCTCGGTAACGGCTACACCAACGAGCCGGTGCTGCGCCTGGCCCTGGCGCTGACGGAAGCGACCTTCGCCGACCGCGCCTTCTTCTGCAACTCCGGCGCCGAGTCCAACGAAGCGGCCCTGAAGCTGGCCCGCAAGCACGCCCACACCAAGTTCGGCGCCCACAAGTCGCGCATCGTGTCGTGCTTCCACTCGTTCCACGGCCGTACCCTGTTTACCGTCTCCGTCGGCGGCCAGGCCAAGTACACCGAAGGCTTCGAGCCGCTGCCGCCATCGATCGACCACATTCCGTACAACGACATCGAAGCGGCGCAGGCTGCCATTACCGATGACGTGTGCGCCGTGGTGGTCGAGCCGGTGCAGGGCGAAGGCGGCGTGGTGCCGGCCGATGCCGACTTCCTCAAGGAGCTGCGCGCCCTGTGCGACAAGACCGGCGCCGTGCTGATCTTCGACGAAGTCCAGTGCGGCATGGGCCGTACCGGCGACCTGTTCGCCTACATGGGCTACGGCGTGACGCCGGACATCCTGACCTCGGCCAAGGCGCTGGGCAACGGCTATCCGATCGGCGCCATGCTGACCACCAACGAGCTGGCCGCCAGCCTGGGCGTGGGCAGCCACGGCACCACCTACGGCGGTAACCCTCTGGCCGCCACCGTGGCCCTGAACGTGCTGGAGACCATCAACCAGCCGGCCTTCCTGGCCCGCGTCAAGCAAGCGAACCAGGTGCTGGTGGCCACGCTGCAGAAGCTCATCGCCGACTACCCGCAGGTGTTTACCACCGTGCGCGGTTCCGGCCTGCTGCTGGGCATGGTCGTGGCGGAAGGCTTCAAGGGCCGTTCCAAGGACATCCAGAAGGCTGCCGAAGCCCATGGCCTGATGCTGCTGATCGCCGGCACCGAAGTGGTGCGCCTGGCGCCGGCCCTGATCGTGACGGATGCCCAGATCGCCCAGGCCGACCGCCTGCTGCGCGCTGCGCTGGATGACCTGACCAAGGCCGCCTGAGCTTAGCGAATAGTTCGCCCCGCCGCTCCCGCCCCGCGCGGGAGCGCTGCGTTTTACCACACCGGCATCCGCAAGCCTGGTTTGAAATTGAAGGAGCTCCCATGTATGTTGTCCGTCCGGTAGAAATTGCGGATATTGCGGCCCTGGAAGCGCTGGCGGCTGTGACCATGCCGGGTGTCCATACGCTGCCCAAGACGCGCGAGCAGATCGCCGCCCTGGTCGAACGCTCGATCGCCTCGTTCGCCGCCCACGTCGACATTCCCAGCGAAGAGTCCTACCTGTTCGTGCTCGAATCGCTGGCCGACCACACCATCCTCGGCACCGCGTCGATCTACGCGGCGGCCGGTTCCAACGGCACCTATTTCTCGTTCCGCAACGACGTGATCCAGCAAGTGTCGCGCGACCTGAACATCAGCCATAGCGTGCATGCGCTGACGCTGTGCTCGGAGCTGACCGGCTATTCCCAGCTGTCCACCTTCTACGTCGACCCGCAGGTGCAGGACGCGCCCGAAGCGGCCCTGCTGTCGCGCGCCCGGCTGCTGTTCGCCGTGCTGGCGCCGCAGCGCTTCGCCGAGCGCTTCTTCGTGCCGCTGGCCGGCATCACCGACGCGCAGGGCGGTTCGCCGTTCTGGGATGCGCTGGGCCGCAAGTTCTTCCAGATGGACTTCCTGGACGCCGAACGTGTCATCGGCGGCGCCCGCAACCGTACCCTGATCGTCGAGCTGATGCCGCACTATCCGGTGTACGTGCCGCTGCTGCCGGGCGACGCCCAGGCGGCCATGGGCCAGATCCACCCTTCGGGCGAACTGGCCTTCAACCTGCTGACGGCCGAAGGCTTCGAAGCGGACGACTACATCGACATCTTCGACGGCGGCCCTATCCTGCAGGCCCACAAGCACGCGCTGCGCACCTTCACCGGCGCGCTGCAACGACGCGTGGCCACCTGCCCGGCCGAGCCGGACCGCAACCGCGAGCCGCCCGTGACCTACGCCATCGCCACCGGCGCCGACCAGCACTTCCGCGCCGTCGTCATGGCCTGCGCGCCGCTCGAAGCGCTGGCCGCGGTGGCGCTGCCGGTTGACGTGCAGGCCGCATTGCAGGTGACCGACGGCGACACCGTCGTCTGCGTCCGTCTCTAAGCACACTGTCAAACATTGGAAATCCTATGCTAGTTGTACGCGCCATCAAAGCCGACGACCTCGACGCCCTGTACCACATGGCCACCCAGGTCGGCAGCGGCATGACCACGCTCAAGCCGGACATGAAGATGCTGGGCGACCGGGTCAGCATCGCCGTCGCCTCGTTCGCCGAAACCATACCGCCCGAAGAGCGCGACTACATGTTCGTGATGGAAGACACCGACAGCGGCCGCATCGCCGGCGTGTGCGCCATCAAGAGCGCCGTCGGCCTGACCGAACCGTTCTATAACTACCGCATCGGCACCCTGGTCCACTCCAGCCGCGAGCTCGACGTGTTCACGCGCATGGAAACGCTGTACCTGTCGAACGACCTGACGGGCAGCACGGAACTGTGCTCGCTGTTCCTGCATCCGGACTACCGCAGCGGCAACAACGGCAAGCTGCTGTCGAAATGCCGCTTCCTGTTCATCGCCCAGTTCCCGCACCTGTTCACGGAAAAGCTGATCGCCGAAATGCGCGGCTACCAGGCCGAGGCGGGCCGCTCGCCGTTCTACGAGGGCCTGGGCCGCCACTTCTTCAAGATGGACTTCAACCACGTGGACGAACTGACCGCGCTGGGCAAGAAGTCCTTCATCGCCGAGCTGATGCCGCGCCAGCCGCTGTACGTGGCCTACCTGCCGCAGGAAGCGCAGGACGTGATCGGCAAGGTACATCCGTCCACCGCGCCGGCGCGCCGCCTGCTAGAGCAGGAAGGCATGCACTTCGAAGGCTATGTCGACATCTTCGACGCCGGCCCCGTGCTGCAGGCCCGCGTGTCCGAACTGCGCGCCATGCGCGACAGCACGCTGGCCCAGATCGGCCCGGCCGGCGACTGGGACGCGGCCTGCGCGCCCGAAACGGCGCCGGCCGAACCGGTGCTGGTATCGAACACCAATATGCGCGACTTCCGCATGCTGCTGTCGCATGCGGCCCCCGTCAACGGCGCCATCGCGCTGCCCGAAGCCGAACAAAAGCTGCTGCACTGCCATACCGGCGACTCCGTGCGCACCCTGTCTCTCAACGTGAGGAAGAACCCAAATGTCTGAAGCGAATACCCGATTGAGCAACTTCATTGGCGGTCAATGGCTGCCCGGCAGCGGCGCCGAACTGGTCACCGTCAACCCGGCCAACGGCCGCCAGACCTGGGCCAGCCGCGAGGCGACGGCGCAGGACGTGGCGCGCGCCAGCGCCGCCGCGCGCGCCGCCTTCGACGGCTGGGCACTGACCCCGCTGGCCGAGCGCATCGCCGTCTGCACCCGTTTCCGCGACCTGCTCAAGGCCAACGCCGAGGAACTGGCGCAGCTGATCTCCGAGGAAGTGGGCAAGCCGCTGTGGGAGTCGCGCACCGAAGTGACCACCATGGCCAACAAGGTCGACATCTCGGTCCAGGCCTACGGCGCCCGCACCGGCGAGAGCCACAACAAGGTAGCCGACGGCGAGGCCGTGCTGCGCCACCGTCCGCACGGCGTGTTCGGCGTGTTCGGCCCGTACAACTTCCCCGGCCACCTGCCCAACGGCCATATCGTGCCGGCCCTGATCGCCGGTAACACCATCGTCTTCAAGCCCAGCGAGTTCGCGCCGCGCACCGCCGTGCGCACCGTGCAGCTGTGGCAGCAGGCCGGCCTGCCGGACGGCGTGATCAACCTGGTCAACGGCGGCCGCGACACCGGCATCGCGCTGGGCCAGGACGCTGAGCTGGACGGCGTGCTGTTTACCGGCAGCTGCCAGACCGGCACCGCGCTGCACAAGCAGTTCGGCGGCCAGCCGGGCAAGATGCTGGCGCTGGAAATGGGCGGCAACAACCCGCTCGTGATCTGGGACGTGCAGGATATCGACGCCGCCGTGTTCATGGCCATCTCCTCGGCCTTCATCTCGGCCGGCCAGCGCTGCACCTGCGCGCGCCGCCTGATCGTGCCTGACAACGCGCAAGGCCAGGCCATCGTGGCCCGCCTGGTGGACGTGGCCAGCCGCCTGACCGTGGGCGCGCCGGACGCCGAGCCGGCCCCCTTCATGGGCCCCGTGGTGTCGGCCGCCGTGGCGCGCCGCCTGGTGCAGGCCCAGGCCGACATGGTCGCCAAGGGCGGCACGTCGCTGCTGCAGATGCGCCAGCTGGACGAGAACACCGGCTTCGTCACGGCCGGCATTGTCGACGTCACCAACGCCAAGGGCATCCCGGACGAGGAATGGTTCGGCCCCCTGCTGCAGGTGATCCGCGTGGCCGACTTCGACGCCGCCATCAAGGCCGCCAACGCCACCTCGTTCGGGCTGGCCTCGGCCCTGATCTCGAACGACCCGGCGCTGTGGCAGACCTACCAGGTGCGCGCCCGCGCCGGCATCGTCAACTGGAACCGTCCCACCACGGGCGCGGCCAGCAGCGCGCCGTTCGGCGGCGTGGGCCAGTCCGGCAACCACCGTCCGAGCGCCTACTACGCGGCCGACTACTGCGCCTATCCGGTCGCCTCGATCGAGAACAGCGCGCTTGAAATGCCGGCCAAGCTGTCGCCGGGCATGCACTTCTAAGGACCATCATGGGCAACTCCGCACGCGAATTCAACTTCGACGGCCTGGTCGGTCCGTCGCACAACTACGCCGGCCTCTCGTTCGGCAACGTGGCCTCGTTCAGCAACGTCAAGAGCGCCTCCAATCCCAAGCAGGCGGCCCTGCAGGGCCTGGCCAAGATGCGCGCGCTGGCCGCGCGCGGCTTCGCCCAGGCGCTGCTGCCGCCGCAGGACCGGCCCAACTTCCGCCTGCTGCGCAGTATCGGCTTTACGGGCACGGATGCCCAAGTGCTGGCCAGGGCCTACCAGGAGTCGCCCGTGATCCTGGCTTGCGCCTACTCGGCCTCGCCCATGTGGACCGCCAACGCCGCCACCGTCAGCCCGTCGGCCGACAGCGCGGACGGGCGCACCCATTTCACGGCGGCGAACCTGAACAACAAGCTGCACCGCGCCTTCGAGCACGCGCAGTCGGCCCGCAGCCTGCGCGCCATCTTCAAGGACGACAAGCACTTCGCGGTGCATGACGCGCTGCCCGGCACGCCGGCCTTCGGCGACGAGGGCGCGGCCAACCACACCCGCCTGTGCGCCAGCCATGGCGGGCAGGGCGTGGAGCTGTTCGTCTACGGCCGCGTGGAATTCGACGCCGCCGCCCCCGCGCCCAAACGCTACCCGGCCCGCCAGACGCTGGAAGCGTCGCAGGCCGTGGCCCGCCTGCACGGCCTGGCCGGCGAACGCACCGTCTACCTGCAGCAGAATCCGGACGTGATCGACCAGGGCGTGTTCCACAACGACGTGATCGCGGTCGGCAACGGCAACGTGCTGTTCTACCACGAGCAGGCTTTTGCCGACGAAGCGGGCGGCCTGGCCCAGCTGCGCCGCGCCATGGCCGGCGTGGGCGCGGAACTGAACGCCATCCGCGTTGATACCAAAAAGGTATCAGTGGCGGACGCCGTGGCCAGCTACCTGTTCAACAGCCAGCTGCTGTCCAAGGACGGCGGCAAGATGGCGCTGGTGATCCCGCAGGAATGCCAGGAAAACGGCGCCGTGGCCAGCTACCTGCAGGAGCTGGTGGCCAGCGGCGGCCCGGTCGATGAGCTGATCCATTTCGACCTGCGCCAGAGCATGCGCAACGGCGGCGGGCCCGCCTGCCTGCGCCTGCGCGTGGCGCTGACGGACGCCGAGGCGCAAGCCATGCACCAGGGCGTGGTGATGACGGAGACGCTGTACCACACGCTGGTGGCCTGGGTCGAGAAGCACTACCGCGACCGCCTGGAGCCGGCCGACCTGGCCGATCCGGCGCTGGCGATCGAAGTGCATACGGCACTCGAAGAGCTGAGCCGCATCCTGGGCCTGCCCGGACTGTACGATCTGTAGAAAGAAGAATTCGCCCCCACATCAAGCGGATTCAGAGCGCAGTGGACGCTGCCGCCCGAAAGCGGTTAAATACACGGCATAGTAAGTAATTGGAACGGGCCAACCCCGTTCTTTTAGCGGTATCCGACCGAAGCGCCAGGCCACAAGCCGGGGCGCGCGGCCGGAATCAAAACACTAACGGAGAAAACAGATGAAACAAATGCCACAAGACCTGCGCAAGCAGACGCTCGACCTGGTCAACGCCGGCAAGCCTGCTACCGACAGCAGCCAGGTTGCGGCCCTGATCAGCGCCTGGCTCGGTTCCCTGGACGAGGAAGACCTGGCGGGCATCGCGCCCGACAGCCTGGCGCCAGTGTTGTGGGATGGTTTCACGCAGGCGTCCCGACGCGCCGCCGCCGGCTGCCAGATCGCCGCGCTGCGCTACGCGGACGGCCGCGGCGGCATGGCCACCGCCCTGTTGATCCTCAACGATGACATGCCCTACCTGGTCGACTCGATCGTGATGGCCATGCGCCACCAGCGCGTGGCCGCCAACGGCGTGCTGAACGCCGTGCTGTCCGTGCGCCGCGGCGCCGACGGCGTGGTCACGGCCGTCGGCCAGCCCGGCGACAAGGCCGAATCCTACGTCATGTGCCTGCTGGCCGAAGAGCTGCCGCAGGCCGAACTGGACGCCCTGCTGGCCCGCATCGACATGGTGGCGCGCGACGCCGCCGTGGTGCACCGCGACCATGGCGCCATGCTCGAACGCTTTGCCGCCGTGGCGGCCGAAGCGGCCGCCGTCAACGGTGAAGAAGGCCAGGAAGTGGCCGCCTTCCTCGAGTGGGCCCGCACCGAAGGCTTCGAGCCGTTCGGCTATGCCTACTACCAGGTCAAGCCGGGCGAGCGCGAACTGGAACGCGACATCCCCAGCCGCATCGGCGTGCTGCAGGACACCAGCCACCCCGTCTACGGCACCTGCCTGGCCAACATCCCCGGCGACTTCGACACCCTGTCCAAGCGCAATCACACCCTGTCCATCGTCAAGGCTGACGTGGAAGGCACGCTGCACCGCGACCAGCAGCTCGACTTCATCGGCGTGCGCCATGTGAACGCGCAGGGCGCGATCCTGGGCGAATACTGCTTCGTCGGCCTGTTCACCCGCGCCGCCACCGCCACCCCGCTGGCGCGCCTGCCGTTCGCGCGCGGGCGCATCGCCAAGGTGCTGAGCATCGCCGGCGTGCGCCAGGAAGGCTTCCGCGCCGAGAAGTTCGTCGAGATCCTCGAATCGCTGCCGCGCACGGAAGCGCTGGAAGCGGAACCGGAATGGCTGGCCGAAGTGTGCGGCGCCGTCGTCTCGCTGTACAAGCAGCCCCGCACCAAGGTGTTCGCGCGGCGCGACGTGTATGCGCGCCACCTGAACGTGCTGGTCTACCTGCCCCGTGAACGCTACAGCGCCAGCGTGGCCTCGGCCCTGGCCAAGGCACTGCAGGGCAGCTCCGGCGCCACCCACATCAGCTCCCAGACCCTGGTGGCGGACGGCCCGCTGGCCCGCGTCTACCTGATCGCCCACGCCGCGCGCTACCCGCTGGACCTGGAAACGGACATCCAGCAGCCGCTGCTGGCCGTGCTGGACGGCTGGCACAACCAGTTCGCCGCGCTGGCCGACGCCGTGTTCGACGTGCCGATGCGCACCAGCCTGCGCAAGCTGTGCGCCACCCTGCCGGCCGACTACGTGGCCTCCACCGCGCCGGCCGTGGCCTTCCACGACCTCGGTTCGCTGCTGCGCATCGAAGACCCGTCGCGCGTCTCGGTCCGCATCGAGACGGCCGATGACGCCACCACCATCCGCCTGTACTCGGTGGAGCGGGTGCCGGCCCTGTCGACCATCCTGCCGGCGCTGCATAACGCCGGCGTGGCCATCGACCGCGAGCGCGCCCATTCGATCACCGTGGGCGGCAAGCGCCACTTCGTCAGCAGCCTGTCGGTGGACGCCGTCAGCGCCGCCAAGCTGGCGCAGCCCAACGTGGTGGACGTGGCGCAGGAACTGTTCACGGCCCTGTTCAACAACGACGCCGAAGACGGCCGCCTGAATGGCCTGGTCATCGAAGGTGGCCTCAGCATGCGCGAAGTGCAGCTGGTGCGTGCCTACATGAGCTACTGGCGCCAGGCCGGCAGCCGCTTCTCGGTGCGCTACGTGGCCGAGTGCCTGCGCAAGCAGCCGGCCGTGGTGCGCCAGCTGGTGCAGGCCTTCCTGCAGCGCTTCGACCCGTCGCTGGACGAGGCCAGCCGCCTGGCCGCCCAGCAGGCCATGCACGACATCAAGCGCGGCCTGCCGGCGATCAACCACGCCGACAGCGAGGAAATCCTGGGCGCCATCACCGACCTGATGCTGGCCACCCTGCGCACCAACTATTTCCAGAACCAGCAGAAGGGCGACAAGATCATCTTCAAGTTCGACACCAGCAACCTGGCGCTGGTGCCGGAACCGCGTCCGTTCCGCGAGATCTTCGTGTTCTCGCGCCGCTTCGAAGGCCTGCACCTGCGTGGCGGCCCCGTGGCACGGGGCGGTCTGCGCTGGTCCGACCGCATGGAAGACTACCGCACCGAGGTGCTGGGCCTGGTCAAGGCGCAGATGGTGAAGAACGCCGTGATCGTGCCGGCCGGCGCCAAGGGCGGCTTCGTCTGCAAGCAGATGCCGAAGGATGCCGTGCGTGAAACCATCGCGGCCGAAGGCGAAGCCGTGTACCGCCTGTTCATCGCCAGCCTGCTGGAAATGACCGACAACCGCGTGCTGGGCAAGATCGTGCAGCCGGCCGACACCGTGTGCTACGACAGCGCCGACCCTTACCTGGTGGTGGCGGCCGACAAGGGCACGGCCACCTTCTCCGACATCGCCAACAGCATCGCCGTGCAGCGCGGCTTCTGGCTGGGCGACGCCTTCGCCTCGGGCGGCTCGAACGGCTACGACCACAAGAAGATGGGCATCACGGCCAAGGGCGCGTTCGAAGCCGTCAAGCGCCACTTCTATGAGCTCGATCACGACATCCACGCCACCGCCACCACCATGGTGGGTGTGGGCGACATGTCGGGCGACGTGTTCGGCAACGGCGCGCTGCTGTCGCGCAAGCTGAAGGTGCTGGCCGCGTTCGACCACCGCCACATCTTCCTCGACCCGAATCCGGACATGGAAGCGTCGTTCAATGAGCGGGTGCGCATGTTCGCGCTGCCGCGCTCCTCGTGGGACGACTACAACAAGGAACTGATCTCGGCCGGCGGCGGCGTCTATCCGCGCACGCTGCGCAGCATCGAGCTGTCGCCGCAGATCCGCGAGGCGCTGGCCATCGAGGAAACGGCGCTCTCGCCGGAAGAACTGATGCACCGCATCCTGCTGGCGCCGGTGGACCTGTTCTACAACGGCGGCATCGGCACCTACATCAAGGCCTCCAGCGAAAGCCACGCCCAGGTCAAGGACCGCGCCAACGACCATATCCGGGTCGACGGCAACCAGTTGCGCTGCAAGGTGGTGGCCGAGGGCGGCAACCTGGGCGCGACCCAGGCCGGCCGCATCGAATTCGCGCTGGCCGGCGGCCGCATCTTCACCGATGCGATCGACAACTCGGCCGGTGTGGATTGCTCCGACCATGAAGTGAACGCCAAGATGTGGCTGGACGTGGAAATGAACGCCGGCCAGCTGAGCGAAGCGGACCGCAACCGCCTGCTGAACGACATGACGGCCGACATCGAACGCCTGGTCCTGCGCGACAACACGCTGCAGACCCATTTGCTGGTGCGCGAAGCGCAGGACCAGTCGGGCGCCGCGGTGCAGGATGGCTACGCCGCCCTGATCGCCAGCCTGGAGGAAGAGGGCGCCCTGTCGCGCGAACTGGAACAGCTGCCCACGGTGGCCGAACTGGCGCGCCGCAAGGCCGACGGCCGCGGCCTGACCACGCCGGAACTGGCGGTGGTGATCGCCAACGTCAAGAACCGCTACAAGCGCATCCTGTCGACCCTGCCGCTGACGGAGCACAGCTGGGCCGAGTCCGTGCTCAAGCCGTACTTCCCGGACCTGCTGGTGGCCACCCGCAGCGCGCTGGCCCACCCGCTGGCCAATGCCATCCTGGCCACCGTGCTGGCCAACGAAGCGGTCAACCGCTGCGGTCCGCTGATGCTGCGCGACCTGGCGGCCGAGCATAACGTGGACGAGGCGGAAGTGATCCAGGCCTGGGGCCAGGCCTGGTCGGCACTGAGCCTGGCGTCCGTGTTCGACACGCTGGACGCCGATGCGCTGAAGATCCCGCGCCCCGTATCGATCAAGGTCGATGGCCGCTGCCGCAGCCTGCAGAAGGCCGTGATCGAAGGTGTACTGTCGGTGCCGGCCGAGCAGCTGCGCGCCGCCGGCGGCTTGGCCGAGCTGACCCGTTTGTTCGCCAAGCCGGAGCTGCTCAAGCAGCTGACCCCGGCCGACGGCAGCGCCGACGCGGACGCCGTCCCGGGCCTGCGCGCCGGGTTCGTGCAGGCGTGGAAGGCGGTCGACGCGATCGAAGCGGTGGCGGCCTTCGTGTTCGCCGCGCTGTCCGTCAACCGGCCGGCCGGCATGGACTTGCCAGCCTTCCTGCAAGTGGGCCTGAACCTGCGCAGCCAGGCCGGCATCGACACGCTGGAGCGGGGCCTGAAACTGCCGGCCCACAGCAAGTCGCAGGAACAGCTGCGCAGCTACGCCCAGCACGCGCTGCGCCGTACCCAGCAACGCCTGCTGACCCAGGTGCTGCAGCGGGCCACGGACGGCCATGACGCCAGCGAGGCGGTGGAAGTGGTGACCTGCACGCTGGGCCTGTCCGGCTACGCGGTGCCGGCGGACCTGGAACAGGCCATGCTCGATGTGTGGGCCCTGTCCGAGGCCAGCAACGCAACCGTGGCGGCATAAGCGGATGGGCGTGACGGAAACGACATCCTCCGGCGCCCTGCCGGAGGCGGTGCGGGCCCTGGCCGAGGCGGATTTCAGCGCCGTGGCCGGGCGCTTTACGGCCGCCGGCTACACCGTGGCGCAGCCGGCCGACGGCATCCTGACCATCAAGCGTGCCGGCACGCCGGCGCGCGCCAGCGTGCTGGTGTCGGTCGGCGTGCATGGCGACGAGACGGGACCGATCGAAGTGGTGGCCCACCTGCTCGACGCGCTGTCGCGTGATGTCGGGGCGGATGCCACGGCGCTGGCCGTGGACCTGATGCTGTGCGTGGGTAATATCGGCGCCATCCGGGCCGGCAAGCGCTTCATCGACGCGGACTTGAACCGCATGTTCCGCGCCGAGCGGGGCACGCTGGCCGGCACCGCCGAGGCGGCGCGGGCCGACGTGATGATGGCCGCCACCACGGCCTTCTTCGACGGCGCCGGTCCTGTGCGCTGGCACCTGGACCTGCACACGGCGATCCGGCCGTCCGTCTATCCCACCTTTGCCATCGTGCCGGAGCTGATCAAGGCCGGCGCGCGCGGGCAGCTGATCGACTGGCTGGGGGCGGCCGGCATCGGCGCCATCATCATGAATCCGCAGTCGGCCGGCACCTACAGCTACTATTCGTCCGAGCACCACGGTGCGGCGGGTACGACGGTGGAGCTGGGCCGCATCGGCACGCTGGGCCAGAACGACATCGGCCAGTTCGCCGAGGCGGCGCAGGCGCTGGACGCGCTGCTGCGCGGCATGGCGCCCGCGGCGGCCGGACGCCAGCCGCACATCTTCCACACGGCGCAGCAGATCATCAAGCTGAGCGACCAGTTCCAGATGGCTTTCGGGCGCGACACCCAGAACTTCACGGCCCTGCCGCAGGGGGCGGAAATCGCGCGTGACGGCGACACCGTCTACACCGTGCAGCATGCGCAGGAATACGTCGTGTTCCCCAACCCGGATGTGCGGGTGGGGCTGCGCGCGGGCCTGATGGTGGTGCGCGCTGCCTGAGACGGACACGGAACCCCGCCTTTCCGCCTTTTCAAAAACAACAGGGCCGCCGGCGTTTAGCGCGGCGGCCCTGGCGTGAGCGGGTGTAGCGTCAGCGGCGCATCAGCGTTGCGGCTGCTTCTGCTGTTCCTGGATCTGGTTGCCCAGCAGGCCGCCGCCGATGGCGCCGGCGATGGTCGCTGCGGTACGGCCGCGGCCGCCGCCAACCTGGTTGCCCAGCAGGCCGCCGATCACGGCGCCGGCGCCGATGCCCACGTAGTTGGGCGACGCGTTGGCCGGTGCCGGGGCGGGCGCCGGCTGCGGCGCCGACTGGACATGACGGTCATAATCGTCCGCCTGGGCCAGCTGGGTGCTGCGGTGCGGGCGGCTCGTGTGGTGCACGACCGGCTGCGGTGCCGGCTCCGGCTGAAGCTGCGCCTGCTGAACGGCGGCGGGCGGCAGCGGGGCCGAGCCAGGGGCCAGGTCCGAGGTCAGCGCGCTGTTTGGCGCCTGGTTCATGCCGGGGTTGATGTCGCCCTTGGCTTTGGACGAAGGCAGCCAGCCGGCGATCGCCGCCGTGCCCACCAGGCTCAGAACGGTGACCGAAATCGCAGCGCCTGCGATCAGGGGATGAATGCGGCGGGTTACGGTTGGGATCTTTTCCATGTCTGGGCTCCTGGTTGTTGTTGGGTAATGCATTGCGTCAGATTAACGGTCCAGGCCGATTCTATCTATACATTGCGCTGTATCAAAAGTAAGCAACTGTAACGGCGGCGGGAAGGCGGGGGCGTCCGGGCGGAAATTATGTTGTCATTTATACACAAAAATTACTGTATGGGCTGGCGGCAAGAAGCCCTATAATCGCTTAGTTTTTTTGACCGACCATTTCGCCGGAGCGCTACCCGCGCTGCCGATGCAACCGATACAAGGATAGCCTGTGAACCAGACACTGGGCCAGAAACTGACCCGTACCAAACCGGTCGATACCACTCCTGAGCACACGCAAGGCAATAGCGGCAGCGGCCTGAGCCGTTCGATCGGTTTATTTCCCCTGACCATGATCGGCGTCGGCGCCACCATCGGCACCGGTATTTTCTTCACCATGGTGGAAGCGGTGCCCAAGGCCGGTCCGTCCGTCATCCTGTCGTTCCTGATCGCCGCCATCACGGCCGGCCTGACGGCGCTGTGCTATGCCGAACTGTCGTTCCGCATACCGGCCTCCGGTTCCTCGTATTCGTTTGCCTACGCCACCGTGGGCGAGTTTCTGGCCTTCATCATGGCGGCCTGCCTGCTGCTCGAGTACGGGCTGGCGGCCAGCGCCACGGCCATCGGCTGGTCTGACTATCTGAACAACTTCCTCGTCAACGCCTTCGGCTGGCATATCCCGTCGCTGTTGCGTTCGCCCATGATCGTGTCGGGCGCGAACGGCATCGAGTTCCATCCCGGCCATATCAACTTGCCGCCCATTATGCTGGTGTGCCTGTGCTGCTTCCTGTTGCTGCGCGGCACTAAGGAATCGGCCACCACCAACGCCATCATGGTGATGATCAAGCTGGCCATCCTGGTGTTCTTCGTCGTGATCGCGTTTTCCGGTTTCGACTCGAACAATTTCATTCCCTTCTTTAATACCGACAACAGCAAGGGCTTTGCCGGCATGAAGGGCGTGACGGCGGCGGCCGGCACCGTGTTCTTCTCCTTCATCGGTCTCGACACGGTGGCCACGGCGGGCGAGGAAGTGCGCAATCCCCGTCGCAACGTGCCGATCGGCATCCTGGCCGCGCTGGCCATCGTCACCGTGTTCTATATGCTGGTGGCCGTGGCGGCGCTGGGCGCCCAGCCGGCGGCCAAGTTCGAAGGCCAGGAAGCGGGCCTGGCCGTGATCCTGCAGACCGTGACGGGCAAGACCTGGCCGGCGCTGGTGCTGGCGGCCGGCGCCGTCATTTCCGTGTTCAGCGTGACGCTGGTGACCATTTACGGCCAGACCCGCATCCTGTTCGCCATTTCGCGCGACGGCCTGATCTCGAAAACGTTCCAGACCGTCAACCCGCTCACGGCCGCGCCCGTCAACAACACGCTGATCGTATGTTGCGTGGTGGGCCTGGTGGCCGGCTTTGTCGATGCCACCTTCCTGTGGGACATGGTCAGCATGGGTACGCTGACGGCCTTCATCGTCGTCTCGCTGGCCGTACCCGTCATGCGCCGCAAGGAAAACGGCAAGGGCGTGGCCGGCTTCCGGGTGCCGTTCGGCCCCTACGTGGTGCCGGGCCTGAGCATTTTGGCCTGCCTGTACATCATGCGCGACCTGTCGCGCACCACCTTCACCATCTTCACGATCTGGATGACGGCGGCGATCCTGACCTATTTCCTGTACGGCATGCGCAATTCGCACCTGAACGGCGCATCGCGCCGCTGATCAAAAAATGGAAAAAAATGGGGACGTACCCCATTTTGAAAAAATGGGGTACGTCCCCATTTTTTCAGGCGGCCGGACAAAGAAATAGGGGACGTAACACGGTTTTGTGTTACGTCCCCTTTTCATTTGGCCGGAGCCGTTTGTTGCCAGTGCGGCTTATTGCGCGCCGTCTTGCTCGGGCTTGGCACCCAGGTACAGGCGCAGGACGAGGCCCGACAGGGCGATGGCGGCAGGCAGATTTTCGATGATGGTCAGCATAGTTTTACTCCGATTGAGAACCAAGATATAGGCGCAGAACCAGGCCCACGGTTGCCAGAATGGCGGGTAGTAGCGTCAGCACTTGCATGCTCAGCCCCGCGACGCCATGAAGCGCAGTTCGGCCGACAGGTTGGGGGCGATGTGCTCGTAGTCGTCGGCCATGCGGGACAGATAGGTCGCTTCACTGTGGCGCTGCGCTTGCTCGGCCTGTTCGGCCGGATGCGCTTTCACCGCGAACAGGGCTGCCAGCAGACCGCGTGCTGCTTGGGCAACGTTGCTGGCGTAACCGCCGGCGGCATAATCGTTGTAGCTCAGGTTGGTGTGTGCAGTGCTCATGTGAAGCTCCTTTTCGTCCGTTGTTGCAGTGCAGTATAGGACTGATTCAGTAATAAACAAACTTTCGTTTCGTGATGTGGTCCATACAAAATCTGTATATCAATATTTTAGCAATGTAATTTTTACATGCTTTTGGGCAATGAAAAATGCGGGAAAAAGCCTGTTCTCCCTCTGGGAATGGGACTTCGCTGGGGTATGATTACTGTCCAGTTGGCAATAAGATGAAGACGGGGTGATATATGTCCTTGCGTATACGATTTATGCTTGCATTGCTGCTCAGCGGGCTGGCTGCCGTGGCAATGGTGGGTGGCCTGGCATACGTCGGGATGAGCAAAAAGGTGGATGTGATCCGGCGCCAGCAGGCGGCCGAGCACTTTTACACATACCTGAGCGCGTATCTTGAACAGTACGGTAATTGGCAAACCGCCAACATGGCCGAACCGTTCGACCGCTTCGTCCATCGCATGCAGGCCGGCGAACGGCTCAATGCTGCGTCGCAACAAAATTCAGCCGAGTCTGCGCCGCCGGGACAGCCCGCGGGGCCGGGTCCGTTTGACCGTCCACCCTCGGGCGAAGGCCGCCCGGCCGAAGGCGAACCGGGACCGCCCCCGGGTGTGCGGCCCTATCCGCCCGACGATGCGGGACCGGGCATGCGGCCACCACCCGATGGGCAGCCCCGTCCGGGACCGGATTTCGACGGGCCAGGCGGGCGTGCCCGTTCCGGACCGGATGACGCCGCCGGCGGCCGTCCGCGGCCGGGGCCAGGCTACGGCCCTGCCGACGCCCGTGCGCCGGTCGGCGGCACGGAGCGTCCCGGCAACCGGCCGCCACCGCCGCCGGGACGCGGGCCAGGCGGCGAGCCGCCCTTCCATTTCATCGTCGCGGACCAGGACTACAAGGTCTTGCTGGGCGCCGGCGTCTATCGTCCGGGGGAACTGCTGCCCGAGGCCGCACGCAAGGATGCGCGTGCCGTCATGGTGGCGGGCAGGGTGGCGGCCTATATTTCGCCGGAAGGCGTCTTCACGCCCAGCAAGGAGGAATTGCAGTACCTGACGGCCATGCGCGAAGCCTTGCTGGCCGGAGTGACGGGGGCGGCCGTGCTGGCGCTGGTGCTGGGCGTGCTGTTGAGCAAACGCCTGAGCCGCACGCTGAGCAGCCTGACCGATGCCGTGCGCGCCATGCACGGCGGCTCGCTGCTGCAGCGGGTGCCGGTGCACGGCAAGGACGAGGTGGCGGCCCTGGCCAATGCCTTCAATGCCATGAGCGAACAGCTGGCCCGCAGCCACGAGGAACTGAGCGCCTCGCACCAGACTATCCTGGCCCAGGCCGACCAGCTGCGCGAGCTCAGTGTACGCGACGCGCTCACCAAGCTGTATAACCGCCGCCATTTCGACGAACAGGCCACCACGCTGTTCAACCAGGCCGTGCGCCACCAGCGGCCGCTGAGCCTCGTGATCGGCGATATCGATTTCTTCAAGCGCATCAACGACCAGTATTCGCACGCCACCGGCGACGCGGTGCTGCGCCAGGTGGGCGAGATCCTGCGCGGCCACATGCGCCTGACCGACCTGGTGGCCCGCTACGGCGGCGAGGAATTCGTGATCGCCTTGCCGGAGACGGCGCTGCCGCAGGCGGCCGCCCTGTGCGACAAGCTGCGCCACCTGATCGAAGGCTTCCCCTGGAACGAAGTGCAGCCCGGCCTCAAGGTGACGATGAGCATGGGCGTGTATGGCGACCTGGCGGCCGGCACGGCGGAGGCCATGCTGCAGAAGGCCGATGCGCTGCTGTACCGCGCCAAGGAATCGGGCCGCAACCGGGTGTGCTTCGCCTGAGGCGGACAGCAGAACCGCCCGTCACGGTAACGGCGCCTGGCGCCCGTTTCAGGCGCGGGCGGCGTTACCCAGCCAGCGTCCGCCGAACATCACGCACACCAGCGCCGACACGATCAGCGCCGTGCCGGCCCACTGCCAGCCGCTGATGCGGTCGCCCAGCACCAGCATGCCGGCGCTGATGCCCACCACGGGCACGCCCAGGCTGAACGGCGCCACCCGGTTGACGGGATGGCGCTTGAGCAGACCGGTCCACATGGCGTAGGCCAGGATGGTGGCCATCCAGCCCAGGTAGGCCAGCGAGACCCAGGCCCCGGCCGGCGCGGCCAGCCACTGCCAGCGCGTGGCCGGGTCGTCGAAAACCAGCGACAGGGCCACGAACGGCAGCACCGGCACCGTGCTGCTCCACACCATGAACGACATCACGTCGAACTGCGGCGTGGCCTTCTGGGCCCGCCGCACGACGATGTTGGAGGCGGCCCACATGGCGGCCGACGCCAGGCAGAGGATAAAGCCGCCGGCCGTGGTGGCGCCGCCCTGGCCCTGGACCAGGTAGTTGGCGCCGAAGCAGGTCAGGCCCAGCGCGGCCAGCAGCAGCCCGCCTTGCAGGGCGCGGCTGGCGTGTTCCCCCAGCAGCACGAAGCCGAACAAGGCGGTGAAGAACACCTGCGTTTGCAGCACAACGGACGCCAGCGCGGCCGACATGCCCACCTTGAGCGACAGGAACAGCAGGCCGAACTGGCCCACACCCTGGCACAGGCCGTACAGCACCACCCAGCGCGCGGGCAGCTGCGGCCGACGGATAAACAGGATCAGCGGCAGCACGGCGAACACATAGCGGCCGGCGCCCAGCTGGAATGGTGTGAGGGACCGCAGTCCCACTTTCATGGCGATGAAATTGGTGCCCCAGATCAGTACGACGCACAGCGCGGCCAGCAGATCCCGGCCACTCAGGGGGCGGTGGTTGGATGAACTCATCGGGTAATGGTAACAGCGATCGGTACAACGCGCAGGGCACGGCCCCGGCGCGCGGTACGGTGCGGTGCGGCCAAGGCCAAGGCCAGGGCCGGCTTGTCGCTCGCGGGGACAGCGCAGGCGGCGGCACGGCCGCGCCAGGCCGCCTGCCGCGTTACATCACGCCACGTCGCGTACGATCGCTTCGCTGTGGATGATGATCTTGGCCGCGTCGGCCTGCAGCAGGCGGATGCGCCGCTGCACCAGTGGCCAGCCGGACCAGGGGACGGGCGGCGTGGCGCCGCTGCCGGCGCCGGCGGCGGGACCGATCCCCGCGCCGGCAGAGCCGGTAGCGGTGCCGATTCTTGCGCCGGCAGCGGCGCCAGTCCCCGCGCCGGCAGTGGCGCCGCCCTGGCCGTGCCGGGCCAGCGCGGCGTCCAGGATGGCGACCACTTCGCGGTGGCTGTCGCGCAGCTTCGCGTTGACGGCATCGGCCGGCAGTTCGGTGCCGTGGCGGCGCAGGATGGCACGCAGCGCCGCCACGTGCGCCACCAGCAGGTAGTTCTGTACGATGAACAGGTTGATGTCCTCCACCGCGCGCTGCTTGCTGGCCGGTTCGTCGAGCATGCGCACCAGCGCGGCGCTGAGCGCGGCCAGGCTGTCCATCAGCCGCTTGCGCTCGATGCGGTAGGCGAAATCGTCCTTGCCCTTGCCCTGCAACAGATCGAACGATGCCTGCATGTAGCGCAGGTTCACTTCCAGCACCTGGCGGATCAGGCGCGGCAGGCTTTGGTATTCCCAGTTGGCCAGCACGAAGCTGAACGCGGTGGCGACGGCCGCGCCGATGATGGTGTCGACCAGCCGTTCCATGATCAGGTTGCTGTTGCCCGGTGCCAGCAGGTGCATCTGCAGCAGGATCATCACGCTGACGGTGATGGCGGCGTAGCGGTAGCGCAGGTAGATGAAGGTGGGCGTGGCCACCGTGGACAGGATCAGGAACGCCAGGATGGCGGCCGGGTAGTTCAGGTAGCGGATGATGAAGGCCGTGATCACGCAGCCGATCACGGTGCCGACGATGCGGTCGCTGCGGCGCTGCTTGGTCATGCTGAAGCTGGGCTTGAGGATGATGACGATGGTGAGCACGATCCAGTAGCTGTGCGCCGCATACGGCAGGTGCGCGCCCACCAGCAGGCCCACCGAGATCGCCATCGCCACCCGCAGCGAGAAGCGGAACACGGGCGAGTCCCAGCGCAGGTGCGACAGGATCATCCTGAATTCGTACTTCTGCTGCGACAGGAAGGGGCCCATGTCGGCGTCGCTCCAGAACGGCGTGCTGTCGTAGGCCTTCTGGCTGGCCAGGTGCAGCTGGCCTATCATGTGCAGGATGGCCTTGATCTTGTTGCGCTGGGCGCGCAGCACGGCCAGCGCTTCCTGCGCCGGCTTGCCGTCGTCCACCTGGCGCTGCAGGGCGCGCAGCGCGTCCTCGATGGCGGCCAGTTCCGGCTCATAGCTGATCTGCGCGTACGAGGCGCGCTTGCGGGTGATGGCGTAGGCGGCCGATTCGATGTCGCGCGCCGCCTTCCACGCCAGGTCGTGCAGCGTGTTGAGCACGGGCGAATCGGCCAGGTGGGCGCGCAGCTGGGCGTAGTCGGTGTGGGTGGACAGGATCAGTTCATACAGGTCCAGCATGCAGACGTGGATCTGCACCACGATGGCGTCCTTGCGGTCCTGGTGGCTGCGCAGGATCAGGTCGCGCGATGCTTGCTGGCGGTCGGCCAGCAGGCTTTGGTGGCGCACCAGCTTGTTGAACTGCTCCGTGAGGTTGTAGCGCGTATCGTAGAAGTCGGCCTTGATGTCGATGTAGGCGGCCAGTTCGAACAGGGCCTCGGCCAGCACCTGCTGCTTGATGCGGTGACGCAGCAGCCAGGACACGGCCATCGAGTAGGCCAGGTAGCCCACGGCGCCCAGCGTGAACAGGCCGGCGTGGATGAACGACTCGCGCGCCGTCATGTCGTGCTCCATCGACATGGTCATGATGAACAGCGTGGCCAGTTGCAGCGGCATCGACTTCTTCCCGTACACCACCATCATGCAGGCCATGAAGCTGACCAGCACCAGCATCGTCATCAGCAGCCAGCGCACCGGCCCGCACAGGCTGATGAGCAGGGTGACGGCGCTGCACAACAGCACCGAGGCCGACATCTCGTTGAACTTGTGGCGCAGGGGGCTGGGCATGTCCATCAGGGCCGTGCACAGGGCGCCGATGCAGACCGTCATGGCGGTGGCCATGCCGGCGAACTGCAGCGTGATCAGGGTGACGCCCACCAGGCCGGCGGCGAAGCGCAGCCCCAGGTGGAAGTAATGGCTGTAAAAAAACGTGCGCAGGTTGAGTGCGTAATGCATGGCAGTGACCTTGTGGGCAACGGCGGTCCAGTGGTCTGGATACGGTACGAGTTGAGCTACGCGGCGGCGCCGGTGGGCGCGCCGCACGTATCACGCGCGCGCCGGGATCGCCGGCGCTGGCGCGGGTGCCGCAGGCCCGGTTCGGACCTCGCGGCGGCGTCCTGCGCGGGCAGGAGGCGTATGGGGTATTGCATGGCCGGCGCCGTGGCGCGGCCTGCGATGGATGGCGTGGCGGCGCGCGGCCGCCACCTTACCGCCGCCGGCGCCGCCCGCTGCGGGCGCGCCGGCCGTGCGGCGTCAGAACACCGACAGCACCGGGTAGCGGCGCCACTCGGGTTCCGCGTGGCGCTTGCCGTGTTCGAAGATGAAGTCCAGCACCTTCTCCTGGTCGCCCAGCAGCGCCGGGTTGGCGGCTTTCCAGGCGGCGAAGGCGGCCTTCAGTTCCGGTTCCGTCTCCAGCATTTCCAGCGCCAGGTCTTCGAACACATAGTCGGAGTAGGTTTCCTTCTTTTCCAGCACGCTGTTGAAGAAGCCCCAGCGGAAGAAGCTGTCGTGCGCCTGCGGTTCCAGCGTCTCGACGGCGTAGCGGGCGTTGTCCTGGTCGAGCGGAATGTAGTAGTCGCCCGGCTGCGCCGTGAAGCTGCCCTGGCGCGCTTGCACCTGCACTTCGTCGTGGAACATGTGGCCCTCGTAGGCGTGCGGGCGCGACGTCACGGAGGCGATGTGGTAGTACTGCGCCTCGACTTCGGTGGCCGCGTCCAGGCGGCGCATCTCGACGCCGTTCCACTGCAATCGCTCGATCGCTTCACGCCAGGCCTGCGGCACGATGTAGGCCTTGGGCGCGGGCACGACGACGTCGGCCGGGAAGTGGTTGTAGTAGGCGATGTCCTGCTCCCACGGCTGGCCGCGGTCGTACGACAGGCGCATGTAGTTGCCCAGCACACTGGGGCTGCGCTTGGCCGCGTAGCCTTTGAAACGGAAGGTGGACGGGTTTTGCTCGTCCATCTTCCAGCTCACGGGCCAGTGGCTGCGGCGGCGGTCGTGGGCGCGGGCGGCGGCGCGCAGCCGCTTGATCTGCTCGCCGTGGGCGACGGTGAAGGCCAGCGTCACGTCCACCAGGGCGCGCATCGACTCATAGCGGTCGGCGTAGGGCTTGAGCATGTGCGTCTCGGGCATGAAGCCGATCACGTGGTGCAGGGCCGCGAAGCCGGTCGAGAAGCGCGGCACTTCCAGGAATTCGGCGATACCCTGGTCCGGGCTGTCCTTGACGGGGTTGACGTAGGGGCAGGTGGGCCAGCCGCGCGCGTCCATCTGGCCGTAGATGTGGGGCAGCATGGTGTGGCGCAGGAAGGCGCCCAGCTCGCCGCCCAGCTTGTCGGCCTGGGTGTGGATCAGCGTCATCGTGTACGGATAGTCGGCGCCGTTGGAGGTGTGGGTGTCGACCATCACGTCCGGATCCCAGCTGGTGAGCAGCTGGTTGAACAGGCGGGCGTTGAGCGTGTCGCACTTGATGAAGTCGCGGTTCAGGTCCAGGTGGCGGCTGTTGCCGCGGAAGCCGAACTGCTCGGGGCCGTCCTGGTTCACGCGCGACGTGTCGGCCCGGTTCAGGCAACCATCCACGTTGTAGACGGGGACGAACAGCAGCACCGTCTGGCCCAGCGCGGCCAGTCTGGCCGGCTCGAAGCACAGGTCGCGCACCATGGCCATGCAGCCGTCCACGCCTTCCGGTTCGCCCGGGTGGATGCCGTTGTTGTTGAAGAAGACGGTGCGGCCTTCGCGCTTGATCTGGTCGCGGTCGAACACGCCGTCGGCGCTGACCACGCCCGCATGCACCGGCACGCCGCCGTCCGACACGCCGATCTGCTCGAACCGCAGCACTTGCGGGAAGCGCTGGGCCAGTTCCTGGTAGAAGGCGATGCATTCGCTCCACTGGGTGGTCTGGTTGTGGTTGCCTTTTTCGTAAGGCGTGGGCATGGCTGGGTGCATGGCGTCTGGATCTCAGAGGGGGTTGTTCAACACGCGCGCGCTGGATAAGCGCGGCGCCGAGGCCGGAATTGTATCATTCGTGCCTGATTTTTGAGCGGCGACAGCGTGTGGCGCCGCCAGTCCCGGCCCCTTGCGCTGCTTCAAAGGCCATCGCCCGCGGCAGTGCTATTACTGGCTTTTCGTTGCGGCGCGCGGAGGGGGCGATGGGCGGCTGGTATGGATGGCGGATGGTGTGCGTGGTGGGCTTGCTGGCGCTGGGCTGCCGGGTGGGGCTGGCCCAGATCGGCCCGCGCTATGTGCTGGAGTTGCCGGCCCCGCGCCAGGGCGGGGCGGCGCCGGAGCGGGGCAGCATCGCGCTGGGGCCGGACGGGCAGGCGACGATACGGTTTCATGGCCTGACGGTGGCGCTGGCCGGCCCGGACGCCATGCTGCCGCCCGGCGGCCCGGCGGCCGGCATTGCCGACCTGGCCATGCTGTTGCCTGGAGCGACAAGGGCGACGCCAGGGACTGGGGCGATGCCGGCATCCGGCGCCGCCACCAGTGTGGCGCCGGTCCATGCCGATCCGGGCGGGGTGGTGGTGGCTAGCCCGTTGCGGCCGGCGTCGGCGCCTGCCGTGCCGCTAGTGTATGCGGAGTCGCCCGCGTCGCCAATCGGGCGGCAGGAAACGCTGGCCGGCATGGCGCGCCATCCCATGCAGGCGTGGGACACGCTCTACCTGCGCAAGGGCCAGGCGCGGCTGCGGGTGACGGCCATGCCGGGCCGGCCGGGCACGCTGGCGACCGCCGGCTTCATGCTGGAGATAGGCACTTTCCACGCCACCTGCCGCATCTATGTGAGCGGGGCGGTGCTGGCGGCCGGGGAACTGGCCGCGCTGCCCCAGCGCCTGCCCGGCGCGGAGCTGGCGCTGGTGCCGGCCGGCGACGGCCCGGGGCTGACCGTGCTGCGCCGGGCCGGCGGGCGCGACCTGTTCCTGCCGGCGGCCGCGTCGCCCGGGCGCTATGCTTTTCCGCTGACGTGGCGCTAGTGGTTTCCTCCACTCCGGTCCCGGCCCCGGCGCCGGGCCGCTTTCGGTCGCCAACTGTCGCATGGCGCGGCGCGCCGGCGCTGCCGTGCTGCCGGCTTGTTGTTAATCGGCAGGAGCGTGGCGCTGCCGACAAAATATATTCCAACGCGGCATTAAATGCGCTACGCTGATATCGTGACGTTCCGCCTTGCGCGCCGGCCCGGTTGCCGGTGTCGGACGAGGAAGACGGGACGCGGCACACGGTATCCAGGTCGGCGCTGATGGCAGGAAGGGGCTGGTAATGGACTGCAATATGCATGCGTGCGCGCGCTCCCGCCTCCTGCTCCGGGCGCTGGCCCTGGGCCTGCTGGCGGCGGGCCTGGCCACGCCGCCAGCCCGGGCCGACCAGGCCGCCGCGCGGCGCTGGATCGCGCGCGAATTCCAGCCCAGCACCCTGAGCCGCGCGCAGCAGATGGCGGAGATGGACTGGTTCATCGCGGCGGCCAGGCCATTCCGGGGCATGACGGTGCGGGTGGCGTCCGAGCAGATCGACACCCACCTGTACGAGGCCAGGGTGATGCGGCGCGCGTTCTTCGACATCACCGGCATCCGCGTCATCCACGACACCATCCCGGAAGGCGAGCTGGTGGAAAAAATCCAGGCCGAGATGGCCGGCGGCGCCCCCAGCGGCTACGACATGTGGGTCAACGATTCCGATTCGATCGGCGCCCACTACCGCTACGGGGTGACGGTGCCGCTGTCGGACTTCATGCTCGGCGAGGGCAAGGACGTGACCCTGCCCACGCTGGACGTGCCCGACTTCATCGGCCGCAGCTTCGGCACCGGGCCGGACGGCAAGCTGTACCAGCTGCCGGACCAGCAGTTCGCCAATCTGTACTGGTTCCGGGCCGACTGGTTCGCCCGGCCCGAGCTGCGCCGGCGCTTCCAGGCCAAGTACGGCTATGCGCTGGCCGTGCCGCTGAACTGGTCGGCCTACGAAGACATCGCCGACTTCTTCACCAACGACGTCAAGTGGATCGACGGGGTGCGGGTCTATGGCCACATGGATTACGGCAAGCAGGACCCGTCGCTGGGCTGGCGCTTTTCCGACGCCTGGCTGTCCATGGCCGGCACCGGCGACCCCGGCCTGCCCAACGGGACGCCGGTGGACGACTGGGGCATCCGCGCCGTCAACTGCGTGCCGGTGGGCGCCTCGGTGGCGCGCGGGGGCGAGGTGAACGGCCCGGCCAGCGTGTACGCGGTGCGCAAATACATGGAATGGCTGCAGCGCTACGCGCCGCCGGCGGCGCGCCACATGACCTTCACCGAGGCCGGCCCGGTGGCCGGCCAGGGCCAGGTGGCGCAGCAGATCTTCTGGTACACCACCTTCGCCTCGGCCCTCTCGCGTCCTGGCTCGGCCGTCACCAACGGCGACGGCACGCCCAAGTGGCGCATGGCGCCGTCGCCCTACGGCGCCTACTGGCGCCCGGGCGTCAAGCTGGGCTACCAGGACGCCGGTTCCTGGACCATGCTGCGCGGCGTGCCGCTGGCGCGGCGCAAGGCGGCCTGGCTGTACGCCCAGTTCACGGTGGCCAAGAGCACCTCGCTCAGGAAGACCCTGGTGGGCCTGACCCCGATCCGCGAATCGGACATCAATTCGGCCGCCATGACGGCCGCCGCGCCGCGCCTGGGGGGACTGGTGGAGTTTTACCGCAGCCCGGCCCGCACCGCCTGGACCCCGACCGGCATCAACGTGCCCGATTATCCGCGCATGGCGCCGCTGTGGTGGCACAACCTGGGGCGGGTGCTGAGCGGCGAGCGCACGCCGCAGCAGGCGCTGGACCAGCTGGCCGCGGAAATGGAGCAGACCATGGCGGCGCTGGCCGGCGAGGGCAAGATGACGCGCTGCGCGCCACGCCTGGCGCCGCGCCAGGATCCGGCCCGCTGGTACAGCAGCGCCCACGCGCCGCATGCGCCGCTGGCCAATGAGAAGCCGCCCGGCAAGACCATCGACTATGCCACCCTGCTGGAGGCGTGGCAGGACGGCCGGGTGCGCTGATGGGGCCGAACGGGAGGAGCGCGATGCGTCATGGCCTGGCCGCGGTGCTGATGTTGTGCTGGGCGCTGGCGCAGGGTGCGAGCGCGCCCGCACCCGCACCCGCACGCCCACCCGCACCCCTGCGGGTGGGCGTGCTGCCATACCTGAGCCCGCGCACCCTGCTGCTGCAATACGCGCCCCTGCGCCTCTACCTGCAGCAGCAACTGCGGTGCGAAGTGGAGGTGCGCACCGCGCCCGACCTGGCCCGTTTCCTGAGCCGCACCCACCAGCACGGCTACGACGTGGTGCTGACGGCGCCCCATTTCGCCCGCCTGGCCCAGCTGGAGCACGGCTTCCTGCCGCTGACGGCGGTGCGGGCCGACTTCTACGCGCTGGTGCTGGTGCCGCGCGAATCGCCGGCCGTCAACCTGCGCGACCTGCGTGGCCAGGCCCTGCACCTGCCGCACCGGCTCTCGTTCGTGTCGCTCAAGGTGGAGGACTTCCTGGCCCAGCGCGGGGTCGACACCCGCTACGACTTGCGGGCCTATTACTACAGCACCGACAACAACGCCGTGCTGGCGCTGGCCAACAGCCGCAACGGCGCCGCCGCCGCCCAGCGCGCCGTGTTCGACAGCATGCCGGGCGAGATCCGGGACGGACTGCGCATCCTGGGCAGCACCCAGAGCGCCCTGAGCCTGATCGTTCTGGCCGATCCGCAATTGGCGCCTGCGCGCCTGCGGGACTTGACGGCGGCGCTGGAGCGCTTTCCCTATACCGAGGCGGGCCTGCAGTTCTTCCAGACCAGCCATAGCGAATTCGTGCCGGCCGACGCGGCCACCATGGCGCAACTGGACGCGTTCCAGGAACGGCTGCAAATGCGGCTGACGGACGGTCACTGAACCATGCGCTTCCACCTGCACTCGCTGCGCGTCAAGATCATGCTGGCCAGTACCCTGGTCGAGCTGCTGATGCTGGGCTACCTGATGCTCAACACCATGCGCCTGATCGACCAGTCGACCCAGGTCAGCACGGAAGCCGCCCTCAAGCAGACCGTGCCGATGCTGAACGTGGTGACGGCGCCCTATCTGGTGCAGGGCGACTACGCCACCTTGCAGGACAACCTGAACGAAATCCTGGGCGACACGGCGCAGGGCGTGACCTACGTGGTGGTGCGCGACAGCGCGGGGCGGGTGGTGGCCAAGGCCGGCATCGCCGACCCGGCCACGCTGCCGCCGCCCAGCGGCGAGCTGATGCCGGCGCTGCGTGCCGGCCTGGTCCACGTGCAGCGGCCGCTGAGCCTGGCGGGGCAGCAGGTGGGCACGCTGCGCTTTGGCCTGTCAACCCACCTGGTGGTGCTGGCCAGGCAGGCCGTGCTGCGCCAGAGCGGCCTGATCGCCGTGGCCGAGATCGTGCTGACCTTCATCCTGCTCGGTGTGCTCGGCTACTGGCTCACGCGCAATCTGCACGCCTTCGCCGCCAGCAGCCGTTCCATCGCCGACGGACGTTACCATCTGCGCCTGCCGGAGCGGGGCCGGGACGAGGTGGGCACGCTGGCGCGCAATTTCAACCGCATGAGCGAGGCGGTGGAGCGCACGGTGGGGGCGCTGCGGGCCAGCGAACAGCGCTACCGTGAACTCAACGAACAGCTCGAGGCGCGGGTCGAGCAGCGCAGCCGGGAACTGCGCGACGCGATCGACCAGCTGGCCGAGACGGAAAAACTGGCCTCGCTGGGGCGGGTGGTGGCCGGCGTGGCGCATGAACTCAATACGCCGATCGGCAACGTGGTGCTGATGTCATCGACCATGGTCGACAAGCTGGCGGCGCTGACGGCGGCGCTGCAGGCGCGCGCCATGACGCGGGCGGCACTGCACACGGAGCTCGACGACCTGGCCAGCCAGCTGGCGCTGGTGCAGCGCAACGCCCAGCGCGCGGGCCAGCTGATCGAGGGCTTCCGGCGGGTGGCGGTGGACCAGACCAGCCAGCGCCGCCGCCCGTTCGAGCTGGGCACGGTGCTGGCGGACGTGCTCGACATGATGGGGGCGCAGCTGCGGCGGGCCGGGGTGACGGCCACGCTGGCGGTGCCGGACGGGATCGCCATGGACAGCATCCCCGGCCATCTCGAGCAGATCTTCACCAACCTGATCGCCAACTCGCTGCTGCACGGCTATCCGGATGGCGGCGGCGGCCACATCACCGTCACGGCCCGGGAGCAGGGCGCGTGGGTGGAGATCGTCTATCGCGACGACGGCTGCGGCATCGCGCCCGGCAGCGGGCACAAGATCTTCGAGCCGTTCTTCACGTCCCGCCTGGGACAGGGCGGCTCGGGCCTGGGCCTGTTCATCGTCCACAACCTGGTGTACGGGGCGCTGGCGGGGCGCCTCAAGCTGGAAAGCGGCGCGGGACAGGGGGTGTGCTTCACCTTCCATCTGCCCCGCGTCACGCCTGGCCAGGAGGTTCAGGCCGGCCGGGCGTTGGTGTAGACCCAGTGCGCGTAGGCGGCGGCGAACTTCTGCAGGAACTCTCCGGTGCCTTCGCTGGCCAGCTTGCCGCTCTCGTCGAACAGCTTGGCCGCGCCGCCGATGTAGGCTTCCGGCTGCTGCAGCAGGGGCACGTCGAGGAACACCATGGACTGGCGCAGGTGATGGTTGGCGCCGAAGCCGCCGATGGCGCCCGGCGAGACGCTGACGATGGCGCCCGGCTTGCCGCCCCACACGCTGCTGCCGTACGGGCGCGATCCGACGTCGATGGCGTTCTTCAGCGCGGCCGGTACGGAACGGTTGTATTCGGGCGTGAAAAACAGCACGCCGTCGCAGCCCTGCACGCGCTGGCGGAAGGTGGTCCAGGCGGCCGGGGCGACGGCGCCGTGTTCTTCCAGATCCTGGTTGTACAGCGGCAGCTCGCCGATGTCGATGAATTCGAACGCCAGCGTCGATGGCGCCAGCGCCATCAGCGCATTGGCCACCTTGCGGGTATAGGAATCCTTGCGCAGGCTGCCGACCAGAATGCCGATTTTTTTCGCGGTCATCACAACTCCTTCTCAGTGGGTTGAACAGACCATAAATGTAGCGCATTTGGCAATTGCATGTCGCCGGACGAAAAAAAGGGAGCAGGCGCCGGCCTGCTCCCATCGTGCCGGGGCGAGAGGGCGGGTCTATTCGGCGCCCATCTCCTTGAGCAGCTGATCGGCGTGGTCCACGTGCTTCATGTTCCACAGGATGTAGCGCAGGTCGACCTGGATGTCACGGGTGTTGGCCTGGTTGTAGTCCCAGTCCGAGATGATGGAATCGAGCGTGCCGTCGAAGGCCAGGCCGATCCACTCGCCCTTGGCGTTGAGCGCGGCCGAGCCGGAATTGCCACCCGTGATGTCGAGCGTGGCCAGGAAGTCCACCGGCACCGTCTTCAGTCTGGGATCGGCGTACCGGCCGAAGTCCTTGGCCTTGATGGCCGCCAGCTGGGCCGCCGGGGCGTTGAATTCGCCCTGGCCGGTGGCCTTGGCCAGCACGCCGTTGACGGTGGTGAAGGCGGTCCACGCGGTGCCGTCGGCGCCATGGTCGCGGCCTGCGATCCGGCCGAAGGTCACGCGCAGGGTGCCGTTGGCGTCCGGGTACACGGCCTGGCCCTTGCTGTGCATGTAGGCGATCTTGGCCTTCATGTAGTTGGCGTAGGCTTGCTGGAGGTTGCCGTCCAATTCCTCGTCGCTGGCCTCGTCCTGCAGACCGGGGCCGTACGTGGCCACGGCGGCCTTGATGAAGCTGTCGGTGCTGGCCTGGAACTGGGCCGGGGTGCGCTCCAGCCAGGCGCTGCGCTCGGCGGCGTCGCCAAGCTGGCTGCCGGCGTACAACGTGTCGAGCGCGGCGCGCAGGTCGGCCGCGCTCATGCCGTCGTGGATGCCCAGCACGGCGTCGTACGCGGCGTTGCGCTGGGCCTGGGGCTGGGCCGCATATTGGGTCAGCGCGTGCAGCACCAGCGCCTGGTCCACCTTCTCATCGTAGTTGCGCACCAGCGCGGCCACGCTGGCCTTGATGCGCGGCAGGTCGCGCTGCTGGAAGCCGGCCTTGCGTTCGGCGTCCGGTTTGGCGTTCTCGTTGGCCAGGCGGTACAGGGTGCGGGCCGTGTTGAGCAGGCGCGGACGGGCATAGCCGAGGAAGAAATCGCGCTTCGCTTCGGCGTCGCGGCGGGCGATCAGCTGCTCCACGCGCTCGATGTCGGCCGCGTATTCCTGCCGGCGGGCGGGGGCTGCGTTGACCCACGCTTTCAGCGCCGCATGCTCGGCCGTCTTGCGGGCCAGGATGTCGCTGCCGGCGTAGGAGTCGAGCATGCCCTGGCGGTTCTTGAAGTAGTTGTTGGTGCTGGCCACCTGGGCGGCGTATTTCAGGGCCGTGTCCTTGTTGTCCCTGGTCTCGGCGGCGATGATGGCCAGGTTCTCGCCCGCCATCTTGACGTAGGCCGGGTAGCTCCAGCCGAAGGTGAACGCCACTTCCGACGGCAGGCGGTGGCGGTTGGTGCGGCCGGGGTAGCCCAGCGCCATCACGTAGTCGCCTTCCTTCACGCCTTGCCTGGCCAGCTTGAGGAAGTGCTGCGGCAGGTAGGGCACGTTGTCCTTGCTGTAGTCGGCGGCCTTGCCGTCCTTGCTGACGTAGGCGCGGTAGAAGCCATAGTCGCCCGTGTGGCGCGGCCACATCCAGTTATCGGTGTCGCCGCCGAACTTGCCCACGCCGGCCGGCGGCGCATGCACCAGGCGCACGTCGCGGATTTCCAGCTGCTTGATCAGGTAGAACTCCAGGCCGCCGTAATAGGACGATACGGTGCAGCGGTGGCCGGCATCCTGTTCGCAGGCGGCGACCATGGTTTTCTGGTTCTTTTCGATGGCGTCGCTGCGCTGCTTGCCCGTCAGTTTCGCCACATCGGCGCTGATGATCTGGGTCGTGACGTTGCGCACTTCCTTGGTCACGTAGATGCGCGAACCGGGTGCGGCGGGCAGTTCCTGGTCCAGGCTTTTGGCCAGGAAGCCGTTGGCCAGCAGGTCGCGCTGGGGCGTGGAGTTGTGGGCCACGCTGCCGTACACGCAGTGGTGGTTGGTGGCGACCAGGCCTTGCGGCGACACGAACGAGGCCGAGCAGCCGCCCAGGCTGACGATGGCGCCCATGGGGAATTCGGTCAGTTTGGTCAGGCTGGCCGGGTCGAGCTGGAGGCCGGCCGCTTTCAGTTCCCTGGCTACTTGTGGCAGCTGCTGGGGCATCCACATGCCTTCGTCGGCTTGGGCTGCGGCGCTCAGGATGGCGAGCGCGATGAGAGATTTTTTCATTTGGTGGCGAAATTGGACGTTGGGGGGACTGCCGCACGGCCGCGGTGGTGTGCAGCGAGCGTGAGTATCGGCAGGGATTGTCCGTTCGTCAACCGGATATTTGAAGGGATATTTGAAGCCTGGCTGCCGCCTGCGCGTGCGGCGGCCGGCTATAGCAGGAGGAGTAGTGCCAATATCCAGACACAGACAGAGCTGGTGTTGATGCCGCGGCCGGCTACAAGGTGGCGATTTCGTCCAACAGCTGGGGATATTTCTCGACCAGTTTCAGCAGAATAGAAGCTTGGGCATTGGGACTGGAAACACCTTGCTCCCAATTGGCGATGGTTCTCACTTCGGTACGCAGGCGGCGCGCGAAGACTTGTTGGGATACGTTGAGCTTGTGCCGGAGTTGCGTCACCTCGGCTGCGGTCATCTTGGGCATCGGCTGATATTCAACCTCGACTTTCTTGAGAGTGAGTTTGTCGTTGCGCGCAGATTCAAGGGCGTCAAAACCTTCCATCAGCTCGTCAAAAAGGACCCGTTTCATCATTTTTCGTGGCTCCTGGCCTGTAAATCCTGCTGCAGTCGTCGCTTTCATAAAGTGTATCCAACTTGGATGGGTTTGGCAATTTGACGTTGGGGCTCGAAGATGCTCCATCGTAATCGTTCTGGTCTAATGGACTCGGCGCTACATCAATACCTGGAACAAAAAAAAGGACAGGGCGCGAACCCTGTCCTTTTTCGCTACGATGCTGCGGTGATTATTTTGCTGCTGGTGCTGCCGGCTCGCCAACCTTGGCCGCGTCCTTGGTCTCGGCAGTTGCCTTGGCTACCTTGTGTTGCTTCTTGACCTTGGCGTGCTTGGCGGCTGGCTTGCTGCCTTCTTCGGCGGCCGGGGTTGCCTTGGTTTCCTTGGCTTCGGTCTTGACGGCGGCCTTGGTGTCCGTCGTGGCGACCTTGGCGGCTACTGGCGCGCTGCCGGCCGTGGTGGCGCTGGCAGCTGGTGCTGGGGCCTGGGCGAAAGCGGCGGTAGCGAACAGGGTGGCGATCAGGGTGGCGATGATTTTGCTCATTTCAGTATTCCTTCAAACAGTTGTATGGGTGGGTGCTGCGTGTTCAAATCCGGTGCTGCTTGTTTGCTGCTTGTTAGCTGATTACTTGGTGATGACGGCTTCCTTGCTGGCGACCTTGCCGGCTTCTGCCGCGGCCTTGGTCTTGCCTTCTTCACCTTTCTTGTGTTCTTTGACTTCCTTCTTTTCCACCTTGGCGTCGAGCTTGGTGTCGGTCTTGGCTTCAGCCTTGACTGCCTTGGCGTCCGTTTTGGCGGCCTTCACGTCGGCTTTGGCTTCGGTCTTGGCATCCTTGGCTTCGACTTTGACGGCGGCCTTGCTGTCTTTCGCTTCGGCTTTCACCGCGACTGGGGCGCTGGTGGCGGCGGTGGTGGCGCTGGCAGTTGGCGCTTGTGCGAATGCTGCGGTTGCGAACAGGCCGGCGATCAGGGAAGCGATAATCTTGGTCATGATGTGTAATCCTTTTCTGGTTTCTGCGCCGGGACAATTCCCGTGTCATTGAGCAGAAAACGGGGCCCACCGTTGTTCAGTTGACGGCTATTACAACCTCTTACCGAGTCTTACATTCGCTTACAACCGAAGCGGGATTGATATTCGCTGGGCAGTACGCCCAGCTGCGCGGCGAAAGCGCGCCGCAGGTTGTATTCCGTGCCGTAGCCGCTCTGGCGCGCGGCCTGCTTGACCGTCATGCCGCGCTGCTCCAGCAGGCCGCAGGCCAGCTCCATGCGCAGCCGCGCCAGCA
Source organism: Rugamonas sp. FW305-51 (assembly GCF_058786935.1). Classification (NCBI taxonomy): domain Bacteria; kingdom Pseudomonadati; phylum Pseudomonadota; class Betaproteobacteria; order Burkholderiales; family Oxalobacteraceae; genus Rugamonas; species Rugamonas sp. FW305-51. The sequence continues at coordinate 104,055 of NZ_JBYSZG010000007.1, read as the reverse complement.
GCTGGGCCGGCGTGACGTCGGCTTCCTGGCGCAGCTTGCGGTGCAGCGTGCGCACCGACAGCGCGCAGGCGGCGGCCATCTGTTCTATGCCGATCTGCTGGCGCAGGCGCGGCCGCAGCCACGCCGTCAGCTGCGCGCCCACGCCCTGCGGCTGCGCCTGCGCCAGCAGCTCGGCGCTGAACTGGCGCTGGCCGCCGGGACGCTTGAGGAACAGCACCAGCCGCTTGGCCACCGCCAGCGCCGCCGCGTGTCCGAGATCCTCCTCGACCAGGCTCAGTGCCAGGTCCATGCCGGCGCTGATGCCGGCCGACGTGTAGAACTTGCCGTCCCTGACGTAGATCGCGTCTTCCTGCACCAGCACGGCCGGATGCTGGGCCCGCAGTTGCGCCACGTCCTGCCAATGGGTTACGGCGCGGCGTCCGTCGAGCAGGCCCGCGCGCGCCAGCGCGAAGGCGCCCGTACAGACGGCGCAGCAGCGCGCCAGTTGTCCGCTGGCGCGCGCGATCCAGCGCAGCACGGCGCCGTCCTGCCCCCGTGCGCCGCGCGCCGCCGCATCCGGCGCCAGTTCCATGCCGCGCCCGCCCGACACGATCAGGGTCGCGCCGGCCAGGCTGCGGCGCGGCAGCGGGCCGGCCAGCATCGCCATGCCCGACGACGAGGCGACGGCGCCGCCGCCCGGCGCGATCAGGTGGATGAGGTAGGGCGCCGGCAGGCCGGCGTCGCGCGCTTCGTCGTTGGCACTGGAGAAGACCTGGATCGGGCCGGTGGCGTCGAGCAGCAGGAAGCCGGGAAACACGAGCACCCAGATATCGCGGGCAGGATGGGCGGCCAGGGGTTGTCGCCGTGGCGCCCGGATGGATGTGGTGTGGTCTTTTGTCATGATGGCAGATATTCATCCATCATCGTCATTTGTGTCAACCATGGAACTGACACAATGAAGTCCTTCAACCACGGGAGTTCACATGACACGCACCATCGCCATTTATGTTTTTGACGACGTCGAGGTGCTCGACTTCGCCGGACCGTACGAAGTGTTCACCTGCGCCAGCCGGGTCAGCGCCCAGCTGACGCCCGGCGCGCCGCCGCCGTTCAAGGTGTTGACGATAGGCCGCGGCAAGGCCATGCTGCGCGCGCGGGCCGGCCTGAGCGTGTTCCCCGATGCGCAGTTCGACGATGCCCCGACTGTCGATGTGCTGATCGTGCCGGGCGGCGTGGTGACGGCGGAGCTGGACAAGCCCGACGTCATCGCCTGGATCGCCACCATGGCCGGGCGCTGCGAACTGGTGGCATCCGTCTGCACCGGCGCCCTGCTGCTGGCGCAGGGCGGCCTGCTGAACGGCAAGAGCGCCACCACCCACTGGGCCGACATCGAGCTGCTGCGCAAGATGTTCCCGCAGGTGGACGTGTGCGAACAGCGGCGCTGGGTCGACGAGGGCGGCATCGTCACCTCGGGCGGCATCTCGGCCGGCATCGACATGTCGCTGCACCTGGTGGAGCGGCTGGCCGGGCGCGCGCTGGCGCTGCGCACGGCGCGGCAAATGGAATACGACTGGCGCGATTGAGGGCTGCGGCGCGGCCGGTCCGTAAACGAAACAGCCCCCGCTGGAACCGGCATGCCGGCCCAGCGGGGGCTGTCAGGAACAAACCGGCTTATTCGGACTTGATGGCTTCGACCTGGATCGCCAGCTTCACTTCCGGCGCGAAGGTCGGGATGGCGTAGTTCAGGCCGAAATCGGTGCGCTTGAATTCGGCCGTGGCGTCGGCGCCGCACACTTCACGCTTGAAGCGCGGATGCATGATGCACTTGAACTTGTTGACCGTCAGCGTCACCGGCTTGGTCACGCCCAGCATGGTCAGTTCGCCGTCCACGCTCACCAGGTTGTCGCCGTTGAACTTGAACGACTTGCTCTTGTAGGTCACGGTGGGGAATTTGTCCACGTTGAACATGTCGGGCGACTTGGCGTGCGTGTTCATCTTTTCGAAGCCGAAGTCGATCGAGCCGGCGTCGATGGTGATGTCCATGGCGCCCGTCTTGGCCGCGCGGTCCAGCGTCACGGTGCCGCTGGTCTTGTCGAACTTGCCGCGCCAGACGGACAGGCCCATGTGGTCGGCCTCGAAGCTGGGATAGGTGTGGCTAGGGTCGATGTTGTAGGTGGCGGCAACGGCGGAGGCGGTGGACGCGGCCAGCACGGTGGCGATCAGGATCTGCAATTTCATGAAGAATAACTCCGGTACGGGTTAATTAACGAACTACTGGCCAGCGACGACGTGAAACTTGATGATAACCTCATCGGCCACCATGCTGGTATCTTTCCACTCGCCTTCGCCGATGTTGTAGGCCAGGCGCTTGATGGGCAGGGCGCCGTCGAACACTTGCCTGGCGCCGTCGGTCTTGACGGACAGGGGGAAGCTGACGTCGGTGCTCTTGCCCTTGATGGTGAGCTTGCCCGACACGGTCAGCTTGCCGGCGCCGGCGCTCTTGATGCCGCTCGAGACGAAGCTCGCTTTCGGGAACTGGGCCGAATTGAACCACTCCTTCTTCGCCACTTCCTTGTTCATGTCCGCTTCGCCCAGGTCCAGGCTGGCCGTGTCGACGTTGACGGTGGCCTTGGCCGTATCGGGGGCGGCGGCGTTGTAGTCGATGGCGATGTCGAATTTCTTGAACGGCGACTCGACCGGCACGTTCATCTGCTTGAAGGTGGCCGACACGGTGCTCTTGGCGTTGTCCGTCTTGAGCGCGGCGGCGGCGGCGCTGGCGGCCAGCGCCAGGCCCAGCAGGGAAACGAGTACGGTTTTTTTCATGGTCTTACTCCAGGGTGGATGGCGGGTGGATCAGGGCAGCATGCGCTTGAGCACATCGTCGCGGTCGACGAAGTGGTGCTTGAGCGCGGCCAGCGCATGGAGCACGACGATGCCGGCCATGGTCATGGTGAGAACATAATGGACGCTCTTTAAGACTGGCTTAAGCTCGGGATTGGGCGCGATCAGGGACGGCAGCTGCACCAGGCCCAGATACACGACGGGCACCCCGGCCGCGCAGCTGTACAAATAGCCGGAAACGGGCACGGCGAAGATCAGGAAGTACAGCAGGTAGTGCACGCCGTCGGCGGCCTTCACTTGCCAGGCGGGCATGCCGGCCGGCGGCGGCGGCGGGGTATTGGCCTTGCGCCACAGCACGCGCACGCAGGCCACCAGCAGCACCGTCACGCCCAGCCATTTATGCCAGGAGTAGTATTTGAGCTTGGTGGGGGTGATGCCGTGGATTTCCGTCATCACCAGGCCCAGGAAGAAGGCGGCGATGATCAGCAGGGCGGTCAGCCAGTGCATCAGCATGGCGGGTTTGGTATAGCGTTGCATGGGCGATCCGTGAGAAATAGTACGTGTTAGGACTAATATACCAAAGAATCGCCAGCCGTGCTGAGCGCCCAAAAATGGGCGCGAATGGGGCCGAAAAAATGGGGACGTACCCCATTTTCAAGAAAATGGGGTACGTCCCCATTTTTTCGGCCCCATTTTTTGTGCTTAGATGGCGTGGGCCAGCTGTTCGGCGATGCCGGTGTAGTTGGCCGGGGTCATGGCCAGCAGCAGGTCCTTGGCGTCCTGCGGGATGGCCAGGCCGGTGATGAACTCGCGCAGCGCTTCCTTGGAGATGCCCTTGCCGCGGGTCAGTTCCTTGAGCTGCTCGTAGGGGTTGGCGATGCCATAGCGGCGCATCACGGTCTGCACCGGCTCGGCCAGCACTTCCCAGTTGGCGTCCAGGTCGGCCGCCAGGCGGGCGTGGTTCACTTCCAGCTTGTTCAGGCCGCGCAGGCAGCTGTCATAGGCCAGCAGGGTGTAGCCGAAACCGACGCCGATGTTGCGCAGCACGGTCGAATCGGTCAGGTCGCGCTGCATGCGCGATACGGGCAGCTTTTCCGACAGGTGCTTGAGCACGGCGTTGGCCAGGCCCAGATTGCCTTCCGAGTTCTCGAAGTCGATCGGGTTGACCTTGTGCGGCATGGTGGACGAACCGATTTCGCCGGCCTTGGTCTTTTGCTTGAAGTAGCCGAGCGAGACGTAGCTCCAGATGTCGCGGTTCAGGTCCAGCAGGATGGTGTTGGCGCGGGCGAAGGCGTCGAACAGTTCGGCCATGTAGTCGTGCGGCTCGATCTGGATGGTGTAGGGGTTGAACACGAGACCGAGGCGCTGTTCGATCACGTCCTGCGAGAACGATGCCCAGTCGAAGCCGGGGTAGGCCGACAGGTGGGCGTTGTAGTTGCCCACGGCGCCGTTCATCTTGCCCAGGATTTCCACCGCTTCGATGCGCTTGACAGCGCGCTGCAGGCGGGCCACGACGTTGGCCATTTCCTTGCCCAGGGTGGTGGGGCTGGCCGTCTGGCCGTGGGTGCGCGACAGCATGGGCACGGCCGCGTTGGCGCGGGCGATCTCGGTCAGGCGGGCGATCACGCCGTGCAGGGCCGGCAGCATCACGCCGTCGCGGGCCGCCTTGAGCATCATGCCGTGCGAGGTGTTGTTGATGTCTTCCGAGGTGCAGGCGAAGTGGATGAATTCGGACGCGGCCACCAGTTCCGGCACATCCTTGACCTGTTCCTTGAGCCAGTACTCGACGGCCTTGACGTCGTGGTTGGTGACCGCTTCGATTTCCTTGATGCGGGCCGCGTCTTCCTCGGTGAAGTCGTGGGCGATCTTGTCGAGCAGCGCCATGGCATCCTGCGAGAACGGCTTGATTTCGTCGAAACCGGCCAGCGACAGCGCCTGCAGCCACGAAATCTCCACCTTGACGCGGTGGTGCATGAAGCCCGATTCGGACAGGATGGGACGCAGCTTGTCGGTCTTGGCGGCGTAGCGGCCGTCGAGTGGGGACAGGGCCGACAGCGTGGAGTAAGGAGTAGTAGTCATGGACAGGGCAGCAGAAGTTAAGAAAACCAGGAAAACGACGGTGCGCGACGGTGCGCGACGGTGCGCCATGGCGGGCCACGGGCCGGGCCGGCAGGGGCGGATACGGCCGGCAACGCAGCCAAAGCGCGCGCAAAGTGCGATTTTACCATTGGCCGGGCCGGCCCGCCTGTTGCGGCGTCGCGCCGGCTTTGCACGCCAGTGTGCGGTGTGGGCCGCCATCGCGGTGGGCCGATGCTATACTGTTACCTAATCTTCTACTCCTAGCGTCTATGAAACTCATCGGTTCCCTCGCCAGTCCTTATGTACGCAAAGTCCGTGTCGTGTTAGCGGAAAAGAAGCTCGACTACCAGTTTGAACTGGAAAATGTGTGGGCCTCCGAGACCACCATCCAGAAACTGAACCCGCTGGGCAAGGTGCCCAGCCTGGTCATGGAGGACGGCACGGTCATGATCGACTCGCGCGTGATGGTCGAGTATCTCGACACGCTCACGCCCGTGTGCAAGCTGCTGCCGCCCAACGGCCGCGAGCGGGCCGACATCAAGTGCTGGGAAGCGCTGGCCGACGGCGTGCTCGACGCCGGGGTGCTGGTGCGCCTCGAGCGCACCCTGCGTCCGCCCGAGCAGCAAAGTGCCGACTGGATCGCCCGCCAGCTGCGCAAGGTGGAGCTGGGCCTGGCGTCCATGGCCGACAAGCTGGGCGAGCAGCCCTATTGCGCCGGCATCCACTATTCGCTGGCCGACGTGGCCGTGGGCTGCTGCCTGGGCTGGCTGGCGTTCCGCTTCCCGGAAATCGAGTGGCGCGACAGCCATCCCAACCTGGCCCGCCTGCACGACAAGCTGGCCGAACGGCCTTCGTTCAAGGACACGGTGCCGCAGTAAGCCGCGCGTTCAGGCCAGCCGTGCCCAAGACCCCGCCGCCCGCCGCCGACAGCCCCAGCCCGGCGCAGCAGCAACGCCTGCAGATGGCCGACATTGCCCGTCTGGCCGGGGTGTCCACCTCGACCGTCTCGCGCGCCCTCAGCGGCAGCAAGCTGGTCAACGATGAAACCCGGGCCCGCATCATGGAGCTGGCCCGCTCGCTCAAGTACACCATCAACATCGGGGCCCAGAACCTGCGCCTCAAGCAGAACCGCACGGTGGGCGTGGTGGTGCCGTACGACTCGGCCACCCGCCAGCACCTGACCGATCCCTTCTTCCTGGCCATGCTGGGCAGTCTGGCCGACGCCCTCACCGAGCAGGGCTTCGACATGCTGGTGAGCCGGGTCGACGCCGAGCAGCTCGACGCGGCCGCCGCCCCGTTCGACACGGGCCGCGTGATCGGCGTGGTGCTGATCGGCCAGTGGCGCCATCACGACCAGCTCAACCAGCTGGCCGCCCGCCACGTGCCCATGGTGGTGTGGGGCGCGCAACTGCCCCAGCAGCTGTACTGCACCGTGGGCGGCGACAACGTGGCCGGCGGCCGCCTGGCCACGGCCCATCTGCTGCAGCAGGGCCGGCGCCGCATCGCCTTCCTGGGCGACAAGGGCTTGCCGGAAGTGGCGCAGCGCTACCAGGGCTATGCCGAGGCGCTGGCCGCGGCCGGCCTGGCGCCCGATCCCGCCTTGCAGGTCGACGTGTCGTTCCTGCCGCAAGGGGGCAGCGAAGGCGTGCTGGAACTGGGACGGCGCGCCGTCCCGTTCGACGCCGTGTTCGCCTGCAGCGACTTGCTGGCCATGACCGCCGTCAACACGCTGCGCCAGCAAGGGGTGGACGTGCCGGGCCAGGTGGCCGTGGTCGGCTACGACGATATCGAACTGTCCAGTTACTTCCATCCGCCCCTCAGTTCGGTGCGCCAGCCCATGCGCGAGGCGGGGCGGGCGCTCGTGGCTTCGCTGCTGGAGTTGACGGAAGGCCGCCCCGCGCCGTCGCGGCTGCTGCCCACGGAGCTGGTCGTGCGCGACAGCAGCGTGGCGCCGGCCGCCCGCTGACTTCCCAGGCAAGGCAATATTGTTGCGGGCTCAAGTAAATTGCAAACGATTGCAATTTGTTTGTAAATAAGCGACAGTTTTTGTGCTGCGTTGCAGCATAAAACTTGCATAGTCTCATCTAATAAGCCAGTAAAAATCGTGATTTCATAGAGCGAAGGCTTGCCGTTGATTGCCGTAATTGCATGTTGCGCCGCTTCATTGCAATCGATTGCAATAAATCCGCAATCGAGGAATAATGGCGCACCTGCTCAGCAATTCAGCACCATCACAACCGGCCCAACAGGTTGCGCTGCATGCGAGTCCCAACCGCCGCCAAGACGCGGTGCATAACACTGGAGGAGATTATGGAAACATCGAAAATCAAACTGAGCGGCATGGCCGCCGCCGTCGCCCTGGCCATGCTGCAACTGGGCGCCGCCCACGCCCAGCAGGCCGCCGCCCCGTCGGATGCCGCCACCCCGTCGGACGCCGCCGCGCCGGCCGCCGCCGCCGCCCGGCCGGCCGACGGCCTGAACCTGGAACGCATCGTCGTCACCGGCACCACCGGCGGCTCGTCCAAGATGAAGTCCAGCCTCTCCATCAGTACCATGGACCCGGACGCCATCAAGCAGTCCGTGCCCACCAGCGCGGCCGAAGTGCTGCGTTCCGTGCCGGGCGTGCGCTCGGAATCGTCGGGTGGTGAAGGCAACGCCAACATCACCGTGCGCGGCGTGCCCATCTCGGCCGGCGGCGCGCGCTACGTGCAGATCCAGGAAGACGGCTTGCCCGTGCTGCAGTCGGGCGACTTCAACTTCATCACCCCCGACAGCTACGTGAAAATCGACGGTACGCTGGACCACCTGGAAGTGGTGCGCGGCGGCTCGGCCTCCACCCTGGCCACCAACTCGCCGGGCGGCATCATCAACTTCATCAGCAAGACGGGCGAGGAGAAGGGCGGCCATGTCGGCATCAGCCGCGGCCTGGGCTACGACGAAACCCGCTACGACTTCGACTACGGCGCCCCCATCTCGGACAAGACCCGCTTCTTCATCGGCGGCCACTACCGCAGCGGCGAAGGCATCCGCAACACGGGGCTGAGCACGGAAAGCGGCGGCCAGATCCGCGGCAATCTCACCCATGAGCTGGACAATGGTTTCATCCGCATCTCGTTCAAGCACCTGGACGACAAGTCGCCCACGGCGCTGCCGGTGCCGGTGCGCGTGGTCAACCAGCAGGTCACGGAAATTGCCGGCCTCGATCCGCGCAAGGTCAGCTTCTACTCGCCATACTGGGTGCGCGACGTGGTGCTCGACAAGAACAACAACCCCGTCTCCACCAACGTGAACGACGGCCTGCATGTGAAGAGCGACGCGCTGGGGCTGGAAGGCTCGTTCGACCTGGGCGGCGGCTGGACCCTGAGCGACAAGTTCCGCAAGGCCAGCAACAGCGGCCGCTTCGCCGGCGTGTTCCCGGCCGATAACGGCACCATGGGCAGCTATGTGTTTGCCACCGGCCCCAACAAGGGCAAGGCCTACGACGGGCTGGCCATCCATGCCGTCGTGTTCAACACCTCCATCGACGACGCCGGCAACACCCTCAACGATACCAAGCTGTCCAAGACCTACACGCTGGCCGGCGGCGGCAAGCTGACGGGCACGGCCGGCCTGTACGCCTCGACCCAGCAGCTGGGCCTGACGTGGAACTTCAACCAGTACCTGCTGCAGGCCACGGGCGACAAGCCGGCCCTGCTGCAAACGGCCAGCGCCACGCCCGGCTATGTGGGCCCGGCCTGGGGCGGCTGCTGCATGCGCGCCGTCGACATGGAGTACAAGCTGACCTCGCCCTACCTGAACGTGGGCTACGAACAGGGCCCGCTCAACGTGGACGCCAGCGTGCGCCAGGATCGGCAGCGCGCCAGCGGCACGGCCAACATCGCCACCGGCGGCCTGCATTACGACGCGGCCACTACCCAGATGGTGGACTACAAGATCAACCATAATTCGTACTCGGTGGGCGGCAACTACCGGCTGACCAAGGACCTGGCCCTGTTTGCCCGCGTCAGCGACGGCGTGGCCTTCAATGCGGACCGCATCCTGTTCGGCACCCCGCTCGACGGCACGGCGCCCATCAACATCAACACCGTCAAGCAGCTCGAAGGCGGCCTCAAATGGCGGCGCGGCGGCGTGAGCACCTTCGTCACGCTGTTCCAGGCCAAGACGAATGAGACCAACTACGAAGCGACCACCCAGAAGAGCACGGCCAACAGCTATGACGCCAAGGGCGTGGAACTGGAAGCGGCCTACAACGCGGGCGACTTTCGCATCAATGGCGGCCTCACCTACACCGACGCCAAGATCACCGGCACCGCGCCTGGCGACGTGGCCGTGATCGGCAACACCCCGCGCCGCCAGGCCAAGGTGGTGTACCAGCTGGCCCCGACCTACACCTGGAACGACCTGACGCTGGGCGCCAGCGTGATCGGCACCGGCAAGTCGTGGGCCGACGACGCCCACACCATCGTCATGCCGGCTTACCAGGTGGTCAACGCCTTCGTGAACTACCAGCTGTCGCCACAGGCCGTGTTGACGCTCAGCGCCAACAACCTGCTCGACAAGATCGGCTACACGGAAGTGGAGGGCGACGGCCATGCGGCGCGCTCCATCACGGGCCGCTCCGTCAAGCTGAGCCTGAGCTACGCGTTCTAAGCGGACGATTGCGGGCAACCGCGGGCGCCCCCGGCGCGGCAGGCCGCGGGCCCTGCCGCGCGCGCAAAAATGGGGTACGTCCCCATTTTTGTCCCCGAAGCCGGCTTAGAGGTCCTTTAACTTAAGGGCATTACCTTCTAAGCCGGCGATTGCGGGCGACCGCGGGCGCCCCCGGGCGCGTGGATTCGTCACGCCGTACTTCACGTAGTTCTTTACGCAGTACTTAAATTAACGGCACCAGTATTTTTTCTTCTTTTTGCGCACCATGACAATTACCCTCACTCCCGCCGAACGTCTGCTGGCCGCGTTGCCCGGCCCCGTGCAGCCGGCCGCCGCGCGCCGCCTGGCGGCGCACGAACCGGCCCTGCGCCGGCTGCTGGCCGGCCTGTACGGCGGCCACGCCGGCTTCGACGCCTGGCTGGGCGACCTGATGGACCAGCTGGGCCGGCTGTACGCGGCCCGCCCGGAACCGCTGCGCCAGCTCGACGCGGCGCGCGCGCAACAGCCGGACTGGTTCCTCAGCCAGCGCATGCTCGGCTACTGCGCCTACGTGCAGAACTTCGGCGGCGACCTGCAAGGCGTGGCGCAGCAGATTCCGCACCTGCAGGCGCTGGGGGTGAGCTATCTGCACCTGCTGCCCTTCCTGCGCGCGCGCGCCGGCGAGAATGACGGCGGCTTTGCCGTGGCCAGCTTCGACGAAGTGGAGCCCGCGCTGGGCAGCAATGCCGACCTGGAAGCGCTGACGGCGCAGCTGCGCGAGGCAGGCATCAGCCTGTGCTCCGACTTCATCCTCAATCACGTGGCGGACGACCATGCATGGGCGCAGGGTGCGCGCGCGGGCGACGCCAGCCTGCGCGCCATGTTCCATGTGTTCCCCGACCGCGCCATGCCGGACCGCTACGAGCGCACGCTGGGCCAGGTGTTCCCCCAGGTCGCGCCGGGCAACTTCAGCCAGGTGCCGGAGCTGGATGGCTGGGTCTGGACCACCTTCTACCCTTACCAGTGGGACCTGAACTACGCCAACCCGGCCGTGTTCGCGGCCATGGCGGCGGCCATGCTGCGCCTGGCCAACCGCGGCGTGGAAGTGTTCCGCCTCGATTCCACCGCCTTCCTGTGGAAGCGCGAAGGCAGCAACTGCATGAATCAGCCGGAAGCGCACCAGCTGCTGCAGGCCCTGCGCGCCATCGTCGACATCGTGGCGCCCGGCGTGCTGCTCAAGGCCGAGGCCATCGTGCCCACGCGCGAACTGCCGGCCTATTTCGGCCAGGCCGACGCGCCCGAATGCCACATCGCCTACCACAGCAGCCTGATGGCAGCCGGCTGGGCCGCGCTGGCCGAGCAGGACGCCAGCCTGCTGCGTACGGTGGCCGCCAACACGCCGGCCCTGCCGCCGGCGGCCAGCTGGCTCAGTTACGTGCGCTGCCACGATGACATCGGCTGGAATGTGCTGCGCGCGGAAGCGGGCGCGGACGGGCAAGACCCGAACGCCCGGCTGGCCCGCGTGGCCCAGTTCTTCGCCGGCGCCAACGGCAGTTATGCGCGCGGCGCCGCCTTCCAGAGCAGCGATCCGAACGCGGCCCACGGCAGCAACGGCATGGCCGCCTCGCTGGCCGGGCTGGAGGCGGCCGACAGCGCCGCCGAGCGCGAACTGGCGCTGCGCCGCGTGCTGCTGCTGCATGGCCTGGCGCTCAGCTTCGGCGCGCTGCCCGTGCTGTACATGGGCGACGAGCTGGCCCAGACCAACGACTACGGCTACACGGACCGTCCGCAGCATGCCATGGACAGCCGCTGGTTGCAGCGCCCCCGCTTCGACCGCGAACGCTGGAGCGCCCGCCACGACGCCGGTACCATCCCGGGCCGCATGTATGGCGCCCTGCGCCAGCTGGTGCTGCAGCGGCGCCGTTACGACGCGCTGGCCGCCGGCGCGCCGCGCACCGTGCTCGATGCGGGCCACCCGGCCGTGCTGGCGCTGGCCCGCGGCCCGCGCCTGCTGGCGCTGATGAATTTCTCCGGACAGGAGCACACGGTGGCGCTGGACGGCGTCTGGACCTGCTGCCAGGATAGCCGCATACTGGCCGGGGCGGCGACGCTGGAACCGTGGGCCATGCTCTGGCTGGAGCGGCCCGCCGGGCAGGCGCCGACGGAGCAGGTGGCATGAGTACCGACATAGATACCGGCATGAACACCGGCATGAACACCGGCATGAACACCGGCGCAGGCACCGCGCAGGCCGGAGCGGCCCGCCGGCCGGCCATGGACGGCGTACGCGGCATCGACGCCGCACAACGAACGGATGGAGCAGATGACATGAACGATGCAGGCGCAATCGCAGTCTTTGGTGAAGCCCTGGTGGACGATTTCGTCACCGGGCAGGTGGTGGGCGGCGCGCCGTTCAACATGGCGCGCCACCTGGCCGCCTTCGGCGCGGCCACGCTGATGATCACCCGCATCGGGCAGGACGCGAACGGCGCCGCCGTGCGCGCCGAGTTCTCCCATTTCGGCATGACGCAGGCCGGCCTGCAGGTCGATCCCGTCAAGCCCACGGGCCGGGTGGTGGTCGAGCGCAACGGCGATGGCCACCGCTTCATCATCCAGCCCGACCAGGCCTACGACTACATCGAGCCGGCGCCCGCGCTGGCGGCGTTGCAGGCGGCCCATCCCGGCACGCTGTATTTCGGCACGCTGGCCCAGCGCAGCAGCGGTTCGCGCGGCACGCTGCAGGCGCTGCTGGGCGCCACCCGCGCGCAGCGCTACCTGGACCTGAACGTGCGCGAAGGCCAGGTAACGGAGCGCTGCGTGTACGAATCGTTGCACCAGGCCGACATCGTCAAGGTCAACGAGGAAGAACTGCAAGCCCTGTTCGACTGGTACACCCACGACCGGCCCGGCACGGCCGACGCCAACAGCGCGGCGCTGCAGGCAGCCTGCGGCAGGCTGCTGCGCACCTTCTCGCTGCAGGGCCTGATCGTCACGCTGGGGCCGCGCGGCGCCGTCTATTTCGACGCGGACGGCGGCGTCACGGTCAGCCGCTCCGCGCCGCTGCCGGCGCCGCTGGTGGACACGGTGGGGGCGGGCGACGCCTTCTCGGCCGTGTTCCTGCACGGCCGCGCGCAAGGCTGGCCGCTGGCCGATACGCTGGCGCGCGCCAACGCCTTCGCCGGCGCCATCTGCGGCATCGCGGGCGCCGTGCCGCAGGACCTGGCCTTCTATGCACCGTGGCTGGCACGCTGGCAAGCCGGCGCCTGGCAGCTGGCTACCTCCGCTGCATCCTGAACGGGGAGACGACGATGGCATCGCACAAACCGCATCTGTCGTTCTGGCAGATCGTCAACATGAACTTCGGCTTCTTCGGCATCCAGTTCAGTTTCGGCCTGCAGCAGAGCAGCATGAGCCCGATCTACAAATACCTGGGCGCCGACGAGGCCAGCCTGCCCTACCTGTGGCTGGCCGGTCCCATGACGGGACTGCTGGTGCAGCCCCTGATCGGCGCCCTGAGCGACCGCACCGTCACCCGCTGGGGACGGCGCACGCCTTACTTCCTGGTGGGCGCCATCCTGTGCAGCATCGGCCTGCTCTTGATGCCGTTCAGTCCTACGCTGTGGATGGCGGCCGGCCTGCTGTGGATACTGGACGCGGCCAACAACGTGACCATGGAACCGTACCGCGCCTTCGTCAGCGACAAGCTGGCGCCGCCGCAGCACTCGATCGGCTTCCTGACCCAGAGCGCCTTCACGGGGCTGGGCCAGACGCTGGCCTACCTGACGCCGTCGCTGCTGGTGTGGTGGGGCATGGACAAGGATGCCGTCAATGGCCACCACATTCCGCACATCGTCATCGTCGCCTTCGTGATCGGCGCCGTGTGCTCGATCGCCTCCGTGCTGTGGACGCTCAAGACCACGCCCGAGCATCCGCTGTCGCAGGCCGAGCTGGCCGAACTGCGCGCCCGTCCGGCCGGCTGGCGCCACACGCTGGGCGACATCGCCGACGCCGTGCGCGACATGCCGCCCACCATGAAGCAGCTGGCGCTGGTCAAGCTATTCCAGTGGTACGCCATGTTCTGCTACTGGCAGTACATCATGCTGTCGCTGGCCACCACCATCTACGGCACCACCGACCAGACGGCGCAGGGCTTCCGCGACGCCGGGCTGCTGAGCGGGCAGGTGGGCGCGTTCTACAACGGCGTGGCCTTTGTGGGCGCGCTGGCGTTGGTGCCGTTCACGCGCCGCTACGGACCCAAGGCGATGCACAGCGTGTGCCTGGCGCTGGCCGGCATCGGCATGCTGTGCATCCCGCTGATCCACTCGCCGCTGCTGCTGTTGCTGCCGATGGTGGGCATCGGGCTGGCGTGGGCCAGCATCATGGGCAATCCGTATGTGATGCTGGCCGGCTGCATCCCGCCCGAACGCACGGGCGTCTACATGGGCATCTTCAACATGTTCATCGTGATCCCGATGATCATCCAGATCTTTACGCTGCCGCTGTACTACCGCAGCTGGCTGGGTGGCAATCCGGAGAACGTGATACGGCTGGCGGGGGGCTTGATGCTGTGCGGTGCGCTGGCGGTGCTGTTCGTCAAGCTCAAACCGCGCGCGGCGCAAGGGGAAGCGGCGCCGGGCGGTCAACCGGCGCGGGCCGCGCTGGGCGGCCACCATTGACGGGGGCGGGCCGGGCGGCCCGCTCCCTCAGAAGTCATGTCAAAAAGCCCATGGCGTCGTTGTGGCGCCATGGTCATTTTGAAACAACTTCCTAGTCAGCCATCTGGCTTTGCAGGTAATTCTGCAGGCCGACCTTGGCCACCAGGTCGATCTGGGTTTCCAGCCAGTCGATGTGTTCCTCGGTGTCTTCCAGGATTTCCAGCAGCAGGTCGCGCGACACATAGTCGGCCGCCTTTTCGCAGGCGGCGATGCCTTCCTTGACGGTGACCTGGGCGCCGCGCTCGAGCTGCAAGTCGCAGTCCAGCATTTCTTCCGTGTTCTCGCCCACCATGACCTTGTGCAGCGCCTGCAGGTTGGGCAGGCCGTCGAGCATCAGGATGCGGTCGATCAGGCGGTCGGCATGCTTCATCTCGCCGATCGATTCCTCGTACTCCTTCTTGGCCAGCTTGCCCAGGCCCCAGTGGCGGTACATGCGTGAATGCAGGAAGTACTGGTTGATCGCGGTCAGTTCATTGGTCAGCTGCGCGTTGAGCTGCTTGATGACGTCTTGGTCGCCCTTCATGGTGTCGCCTTCCCGGTAGTGGTGGAGTGCTGTCATTCTGCCATGAAAAGGCGTGCGCGCGGCGCGCCGCTTATGGCGCGCCGCAGCATACGGCGGGAAGGGGGGGGCGGTGCGCCTTATTCGGTCAGCACGGGGTGCAGCACGGGGCGCTTGAGCGTCGTTTCCTGCAGCTTGGCCTGGTGGGTTTCCAGCACGCCCTGCGCGCAGTCGGCGCACTGGCCGCAGCAGGTGGCCACGCCCAGCTGCTCGCGCAGCTCGTCCAGGTTGCGCAGGCCCAGCTCGGCGGCCTGGCGGATTTCACGGTCGGAGATATTGTTGCAGACACAAACAATCATCGAAGCACCTTCTGGCAGAAGAAAAAGGGAATGATGAACAATATTGCGTATTTCTCAATGCGAATCATTCTCATTACGTGATCTATTCTGCCGCAAAATCAAGCAAGGTGCAAGCGCAAATAGAAACAATTCGCATTCCCGTTTATAATGCTAGTATTGATCTTTCCGGCGAGAACGCGATCTTGCCTAACGCCGGAGAGCCGCAGCGGGCCTCGCTGCGCGGCCATTTAACCGGACATTGCCATGACACTCGCGCCCACGCTGATCAAACTCGACACCCTGCCAACGGGCAGCAGCGGCACGGTGGTGCACGTGGCGCCGGGCGACCCGGCCGACGACGGCGCCGACCTGGCGCGGCGCCTGATGGAACTGGGCTTCGTGCCGGGCGAGAAAATCCGCCTGCTCAAGCGCGGCATGCCGGGCGGCGAACCGCTGGCCATCAAGGTCGGCAACTCCACTTTCGCGCTGCGCCGTTTTGAGGCCGCGCTCATCTCGATCCAACCGGAATAACTATGGGTGCAGCAGAAAAAACGGTGTCCGCCGTGGCGCAACTGCCGATGGTGGCGCTGCTGGGCAATCCCAACTGCGGCAAGACCGCGCTGTTCAACCGCCTGACGGGCGCGCGCCAGAAAGTGGCCAACTACGCCGGCGTCACCATCGAACGCAAGGAAGGCATGTTCACCTCGCCCGAGGGCCGGCCGTTCCGCGTGCTGGACCTGCCGGGCGCCTACAGCCTGTCGGCCCACACCCCGGACGAAGCGATCACGCGCGACGTGGTGGCCGGCCTGCGCGCGGGCGAGCAATCGCCCGACGTGGTGGTATGCGTGGTCGACGCCACCAATTTGCGCCTGAACCTGCGCCTGGTGCTCGAGATCAAGCGCCTGGGCCTGCCCATGGTGCTGGCGCTGAACATGGTGGACGTGGCGGCCAAGCGCGGCATCGTGATCGACGCCGACCGCCTGGCCGAGGAACTGGGCATGACGGTGGTGGAGACGGTGGCCGTGCAGGGCGGCGGCGAAAAGTCGCTGCTGCGCGCGCTCGACGCCATGTGGCCGCTGCAGACGGTGGCCGCCAAGCCGCTGTCGGCCATCGACGCCGTGTCGGTCGAGGACACCCAGCGCGAAGTGCGCCGCATCCTGGCCGCCGTCAGCAACGACTTCCACGACACGGGCAACCTGACGGAAAAGATCGACGACGTGGTGCTGCACCCCGTGCTGGGCCCCGTGATCCTGGCCGTGCTGATGTTCCTCGTGTTCCAGGCCGTGTTCAGCTGGGCCAATGTGCCGATGGACATGATCAAAGCCGGCGTCGACGGCGTGGGCCAGTACCTGACGGCCCACATGGGCGACGGCTTGCTGCGCAGCCTGCTGGTGGAAGGTATCCTGGGCGGGGCCGGCAGCGTGCTGGTGTTCCTGCCGCAGATCCTGATCCTGTTCTTCTTCATCCTGGTGCTGGAAGACTGCGGCTACCTGCCGCGCGCCGCCTTCCTGCTGGACCGGCTGATGGGCGGCGTGGGCCTGTCGGGCCGCGCCTTCATTCCGCTGCTGTCAAGTTTTGCGTGCGCCATTCCCGGCATCATGGCCGCGCGCACCATCCAGAATCCGCGCGACCGGCTGGTGACCATCATGATCGCGCCGCTGATGACGTGTTCGGCGCGCCTGCCCGTGTATGCCCTCATCATCGCCGCCTTCATTCCCGACCGCGAAGTGGCGGGCATCATGAGCCTGCAGGGCCTGGTGCTGTTCGGGCTGTACGTGGCCGGCATCGTGTCGGCCATGGCCGTGGCCTATTGCATGAAGCGCACCATCGGCGCCAACCACCAGCAGCCGCTGATGCTGGAACTGCCGGCCTACCACTGGCCGCATGGGCGCAACCTGGCGCTGGGCCTGTGGGAGCGCGCCAAGATCTTCCTGACGCGGGTCGGCACCATCATCCTCACGCTGATGATCCTGTTGTGGTTCCTCAGCTCCTTCCCCGGCGCGCCGGCGGGGGCCACCCATCCGGCCATCTACTACAGCATGGCCGGCATGCTGGGCCGCGGGCTGGAAGTGGTGTTCGCGCCCATCGGCTTCAACTGGCAGATCTGCATCGCGCTGGTGCCGGGCCTGGCCGCGCGCGAAGTGGCCGTGGGTGCGCTGGGCACCGTGTACGCCCTGTCGCAGACGGGCGAAGAACTGGCCTCGTCGCTCACGCCCATCATCGCCGCCTCGTGGGCGTTGCCGACGGCGCTGTCGCTGCTGGCCTGGTACGTGTTTGCGCCGCAGTGCATGTCCACCCTGAGCGTGGTGCGGCGCGAGACAGGCACCTGGCGCTATCCGGCGCTGATGGCCGGCTATATGTTCGCGCTGGCCTACACGGCCTCGTTCCTCACCTATCGCATCGCGCTATGGCTGACGGGAGCCTGATATGTGGCAGCAAGTGATCGTGGCGGTGATCGTGGCGGCGGCGGCGCTGCACTTCGTCACCAAGTACCTGCCGGCCGCGTGGCGGCGCCAGATCGTCTACCTGCTGGCGCGCCGCGGCTGGGACCAGAACAAGCTGGCCCGCCTGTTCCGTACCCAGTCCAGCTGCGGCGACGGCTGCTCCAGCTGCGGTTCCTGCGATACCCCGCCGGCCACCTCGGCCACCTCGTCCGCGTCCGCGTCCGATGCACCGCCCCCTTCCGCGCCCTTGAAGCGCGTCATCAAGCTGCACGTGCAGCGCTGATCGATCTCCCGCTGCGGCAGCGCAAATGCGCCGGCCGCCGCGCCGTTACTGTATCCGTTGAAGTTTTCAAATTCACGGATAACATGACAGATGGAGATCACCTTTGATCCCGGGAAAGACAAGCTCAACCGACGCGAAGGAGGAGCAACGTTATGTTAGACAAGCGTAAGATTGTTTTTGTTACCCCGGAAGAAGATGCCGCAATCACCGCCGCCGCGCTGGCCGACCCCGACGCGCAGCCGCTGACGGACGAGCAACTGGAGCAGATGATTCCCTGGACGGAATACGTCAGGACGCACGGTGTCCGCGTCACCACCCTGTTCGACCGCGACCTGGTCCGCGCCTTCATCGCAACCGGCGACGGGTGGCGCGAGCGCATGAACGACGCCTTGCGCGCCTGGGCCACCGAGCACGGCATGCTGCCCCCGGCCTGACTCAGGCCAGCGGATGAAACGATGCCGCCTGCGCCATCGGCCAGTACATGCCGAACACGGGCGGCAGGCGCGACAACTGGGCGGGGTCGAGCAATTCCCCCGGCTCCAGGTAAGGCAGCAGGTGGGACGCCAGCTTGACCCGGTTGGGCGAAATGCGCCGCACCAGGTGATGCGGCTTCAGTTGCGACGGATGCGTGAGCCCGGCCGCCGCCACCAGCCCGGCCAAGGCCTTCAAGGTGTTCTGATGGAAGTTGGCCACGCGCTGGGTCTTGTCCGGCACCACCAGCGCGCGCTGGCGCAGCGGGTCCTGGGTGGCCACGCCCGTCGGGCAGCGGTCCGTGTGGCAGTGCTGCGACTGGATGCAACCGAGCGCGAACATGAAGCCGCGCGCCGAGTTGCACCAGTCCGCGCCCAGTGCCAGCAGGCGGGCGATGTCGAACGCCGTGATCACCTTGCCCGACACCCCGATCTTGACCCGCTCGCGCAAGTTGGCCCCCACCAGCGTGTTATGCACCAGCAGCAGCGCTTCCTGCAGCGGCGTGCCCACGTGGTCGGTGAACTCCACCGGCGCGGCGCCGGTGCCGCCCTCGCCGCCGTCGACGACGATGAAGTCGGGCGTGATGCCGGTGGCCAGCATGGCCTTGACGATGCCGAAAAATTCCCACGGGTGGCCGATGGCCAGCTTGAAGCCGGTCGGCTTGCCGCCCGACAGATGGCGCAGCCGCTCGATAAAGGCCAGCATCTCCAGCGGCGTGGCAAAGGCCGAGTGGCTGGCCGGCGACACGCAATCGTGCCCCTGCGGCACGCCGCGCGTGGTGGCGATCTCTATCGTCACCTTGGCGCCGGGCAGCACGCCGCCGTGGCCCGGCTTGGCGCCCTGCGACAGCTTCAGTTCTACCATCTTCACCTGCGGCGTGCAGGCGTTGGCCACGAAGCGCTCTTCCGAGAAGGTGCCGTCGTCGTTGCGGCAGCCGAAGTAGCCGGAGCCGATCTCCCACACCAGGTCGCCGCCATGCATGCGGTGATAGGGGCTGATGCTGCCTTCGCCCGTGTCATGCATGAAGTGGCCGATGCGCGCGCCCCCGTTCAGGGCCTGGATGGCGTTGGCCGACAGCGCGCCGAAGCTCATGGCCGAGATGTTGAACACGCTGGCCGAATAGGGCTGGGCGCGCGCGCAGTCCGGGTGGTTGCCGATCTCGATGCGGAAGTCGTGGTGCGCTTCCGGCGCGGGCGCGATGGAATGGTTGATCCACTCGTAGCCGTCCTGGTAGACGTCGAGCTGGGTGCCGAACGGGCGCTTGTCCGATTCCACCTTGGCGCGCTGGTAGACGATGCTGCGCTGGTTGCGCGAGAACGGCGCGGCCTCGGTGTCGTCCTCCAGGAAGTACTGGCGGATTTCGGGCCGTATCGCTTCGAGCAGGAAGCGGAAGTGGGCCAGGATGGGATAGTTGCGGCGCAGCGCACGCCGGGTCTGCATCAGGTCCGCCACGCCGAGCACCGTGAGGGCGGCCGCCGTGGCCTGCAGCCACGGGCTGGCGCCCAGCAGCAGCGACAGCAGCAGGGTGGCGACGGTGAGCTGGAAGGCGAGGTAGCGCAGGGTCAGAAACTTCATCAGGGATGCTCCGGTGACGGTGACGGTAAATGCATGAGGCAGCCGTCAGCGAGTGTACTGCTTTTTCCGCGCGGCAAGCGACCGGCGGCGCAATCCGGGCAACAATGATAAGCTGGCAAGGTACGCAGCCGCGTCCCAACCTGACCTGGAACCCCTCATGATCGTTGTCCACCACCTCAACAACTCCCGCTCGCAGCGCGTCCTGTGGCTGCTCGAAGAGCTGGGCCTGGAATACGAGATCGTGCGCTACCAGCGCGACCCCAAGACCATGCTGGCGCCGCCGGCCCTGCGCGCCATCCACCCGCTGGGCAAGTCGCCCGTGATCACGGATGGCGACGTGACGGTGGCCGAATCGGGCGCCATCGTCGAATACCTGGTCGAGCGTTACGGCAACGGCCTGCTGGTGCCGCCGGCCGGCACGGCCGACAAGCGGCGCTGGACCTATTTCATGCACTACGCGGAAGGTTCGGCCATGACGCCGCTGCTGATGAAGCTCGTGTTCGACCGGGTCGAGTCGGGCCCGGCGCCGTTCTTCGTCAAGCCGGTGGCGCGCGCCATCGCGCACAAGGTCAAGTCCATGTACATCCAGCCCCAGATCGAGCAGCACCTTGACTACCTGGAGTCGGAGCTGAGCCAGCACCTGTGGTTCGCCGGCGCCGAGTTCAGCGCGGCCGACATCCAGATGAGTTTTCCGCTGGAGGCGGCCGCCGCCCGCGCCGGCCTCGATGGCCGCCGGCCCCACTTGCGCGCCTTCCTCGACCGCATCCACGCGCGGCCCGCGTTCCAGCGCGCGTTGGAACGGGGTGGCCCGTATGAGCTGCTGAAATAAGGCTGCCCTAGCCGTACACGATCACGCGCCCCGACGTGGTGCCGGCGCGAAACGCGCCGGGCGTGACGCCGACGATCTTTTTGAAGAAGCGCGCCATATGGCTTTGGTCGTAAAAACCGCAGGCCAGCGCGGTGTCGGCGATGCCCATGCCTATCCGCAGCAACTGCTGCGCGCGCGCGATGCGGCGCTGCAGCTGATAACTGTGTGGCGCAATCCCCACTTCCTTGCGAAACACGCGGATCAGATACAGGGGATCCATGTTGACCAGCGTGCCCAGCTCGGTGAGCGTGATGTCCTGGTCGAAGTCGCGATCGAGCCGCTGCTTGACGCGGCGCACCGCCTCGCGTTCCGAGGCATCTTGTTCCGGCATCGGCAAGCCGTAGCGGCCGAACACCTTGGCCAGCAGTTCGATCAGGATAGTCTCGCGCTCGAGCGCCAGGCCGGAGTGCTGAATCATCCGGTGCCGGTGCAGGATCTCCCTGGCCAACTCGGGGTCCTGGCGCAGCGGCTGGCGAAACAGGTGCAGGTAGTCGGCCGGCACCTGCCCATGCAAGACCTTGTCGTTCAACCAGGTGGGATCGACATAGATCATCTGGTAGCGCCAGCCCAGCTCGTCGGCGGCGACCCCGTCATGGATCTCGGTCGGGGTGATGGCGACCACGCTGCCGGGCGTGCCGTACCAATGGCCGCCCCGGTAAAACAGCTTTTCGGCGCCGCCGGAAATGACGCCGATGGCATAGCGCTCGTGCGCATGCCGGCCAAACGTTTGCTGATTGTAATGGGCCACCAGTAACTCGCTGTCGCCCTCGGGGATGCGCCAGAACTGCGAGAAATCCTGCGGTTCTTTTGTTGTCTCATGACGTACGTCGCTCATCTCAGTGCATTCCGTTTTATCCAGTTCCGTACAAGATGGGGACAAAAAACACGCCTACACTTCATGCGCTGTCTTCTTCCCGGATGGCATCCCAACCATTTCAATTTACATACACATATGGCAACTACACTAATTATAGGCGACTACGCCAAGTCATCCTGGTCGCTGCGGGCCTGGCTGGTGCTGCGCGCCGCGGGCCTTGAATTTGAGACGGTGCAGGTGGCGTTGGACGACGCCATGACCAAGGCAAACATCCTGCGCTATTGCCCATCCGGTAAAGTGCCCGCCTTGAGCATGGACGGCATCGTCATCAACGATAGCCTGGCGATTGCCGAAGCGATGGCCGAAGCCTGTCCGCAGGCCCGCTTATGGCCCGCCGACGCGCGGGTGCGTGCGCTGGCCCGCGCGGCCGCCGCGGAGATGCATGCCGGCTTTACCCATCTGCGTACGCAAATGTCGTTCGGCCTCAATCTTGGCGACCGGCCGGGCATCCTGTCGCCGGACACCGAATGGGACATTGCGCGGGTGTTCCAGATCTGGCGCGGCTTGCGCCAGGCGGCCGGTGGCGGCACCTTCCTGTGCGGCGAATTCGGCATCGTCGATGCCATGTATGTGCCGGTGGTGTTCCGTTTCCGCCGTTACGGCGTGCCCATCCCCGGCGATTTGCTGGGATACATGGCGGCCATTCTGGACCATGCCCACGTCAAGCAATGGCTGGCGCTGGCGGCCCAGGCTCAGACGCAAGCATAAGTCCGCCGCGGCCACGCGCATCGGGGCATCCTGTCGGCGGCGGCCGGTCGGGTAAAATGGCGGCTTGAATAAGCTTGGACCTTACTGCGCATGAGTCGACTCCTCGCCATCGATGGCCTCAATATCGTGCGCCGCGTCTACGAAGCGAGCCCCGAACCGGATTCGGCGGAGAAAGCCGAGATCGCGCTGCGCCACGCCCTTTCCTCGTTTCGCAAGCTGATCACCGAGCATGCGCCCAGCCACGTGCTGCCGGCCTTCGATTTCGGCGGCCCCACCTGGCGCCACGCCCTGTATGCCGGCTACCGCGCCGGCCGCGCCCCCATGCCCGACGCGCTGCGCGCGGCGCTGCCGGGCTTCTACGAAAAACTGGCGGGCTGGGGCCTGCGCGTGGTGTCGCTGCCCGAGGTGGAAGCGGACGACGTGATCGGCACCGTGGTGCTGCGCTGGCTGGCCGAGGGCCGCGGCGAGGCCACCGTGGCCACCACCGACAAGGACCTGCATCCGCTGATCGCCAACGGCGCCCGCGTGTGGGACCACTTCAAGGGCGAATGGCACGACCACGATTGGGTCGAACGCAAGTGGGGCGTGCCGCCCGAGCAGCTGCCGGACCTGCTGGCGCTGATGGGCGACGCCACCGACAGCATCCCCGGCGTGTCCAAGGTGGGCGCCAAGACGGCGGCCCGACTGTTGCGTACATACGGCAATCTGGACGCCATCATGGCCGGCGCGGGCATTCTGAAGGATGCGCTGGGCGAAACCCTACGAAAAGAGCGGGAAATGTTGTATCTTTCTCGACAACTGGTGCAATTGAAAACGGACGTGCGGGTCGGCGTGAGCTGGAACATGCTGGCCTGGGATCGGCAATAGGAGCCGGCGGCGTCCACGAGAAAGGTTTTACGATGTTAAAGGCAGTCATTATCGACAGCAGCGCAGTGGCGCGCGGCCTGCTCAATACCGTCCTGCTGGACGGCGGCTACGACGTGGTGGGGCAGACCCATACCTGCGCCAGCGGCATGGCCCTGCTGCTCAAGCACCAGCCCCATATCGCCTGCATCACGCGCGAGCAGATCGAGAGCGACCCGCAGGCGGTGCGCGAGATCAAGACTAACTGGCCCAAGACGCTGATCTTCATGGTCTCGAGCGAGTTCGACGCGGCCACCATCCAGGCGGCCCACGCGATGGGCGTGAACGGCTTCATCGTCAAGCCGTTCAAGGCCGACACCGTGCTCAATACCATCCGCAACACGGTGATCGCCATGGTCAAGCGCCAGCGCGCCGCCATGGCGGCCAAGCAGCCGGCGGAAGGGCAGGCGGGAAGCGAGCCGGCCGCCGACGGTGCTTCAGGCGCTGAAGTCTGACCCGGCGATGATGCCGCCGCCCAGGCACACGTCGCCGTCGTACAGCACGGCCGACTGGCCGGGCGTGACGGCCCACTGGGCCTGTTCGAACTGCAGCGCGAAGTTGGCGTCGCCGTCGGGCGCTACGGTGCAGGCCACGTCGGCCTGGCGGTAGCGGGTCTTGGCCGACAGCGCGCGCGGCGCCGGCGCCGTGCCCGCGATCCAGCTGGCCTGGTCGGCGCGCAGCGTGGACGACAGCAGCCACGGATGGTCATGGCCCTGCACGATGTACAGCGTGTTGTTGGCGATGTCCTTGCGCGCCACGTACCAGGCGTCGCTGCTGCCGTCTTCCTTCTTGTAGGCCTTCATGCCGCCCACGCCGATGCCCTTGCGCTGGCCCAGCGTGTAGAAGCTCAGGCCCACGTGCTCGCCCACCGTCTTGCCGTCCGGCGTCTTCATGGGGCCGGGCTTGTAGGACAGGTAGCGGTTCAAAAATTCGCGGAACGGGCGCTCGCCGATGAAGCAGATGCCGGTCGAATCCTTCTTGGCCGCGTTGGGCAGGGCCAGCTTTTCGGCGATCTTGCGCACTTCCGTCTTGGGGATCTCGCCCAGCGGGAACAGGGTCTTGGACAACTGGGCCTGGTTCAGGCGGTGCAGGAAGTAGCTCTGGTCCTTGGTGTGGTCCAGCGCCTTCAATAATTCGAACTGTGTTCCATTCTGGCGCACGCGCGCGTAGTGGCCGGTGGCGATCAGGTCCGCGCCCAGGTGCATGGCGTGGTCCAGGAAGGCCTTGAATTTGATCTCGGCGTTGCACAGCACGTCCGGGTTGGGGGTGCGGCCGGCCTGGTATTCGCGCAGGAAGTCGGCGAACACGCGGTCCTTGTATTCGGCGGCGAAATTGACGGCCTCGATGTCGACCCCGATCACGTCGGCCACGCTGGCCGCGTCGATCCAGTCCTGGCGCGTGGAGCAGTATTCGGAGTCGTCGTCGTCTTCCCAATTCTTCATGAACAGGCCCACCACCTCGTAGCCCTGCTCCTTGAGCATCCACGCCGCGACCGAGGAATCGACCCCGCCTGACATACCGATCACGACTTTTTTCTTGCTCATCTTGCGTATTCCATTACTGTGTTAATTTGATACCGCTTCCTTGAACACGGAAACGTGGGTGTGCAGCAGCTCGAGCGGCGCGCGCCGCCCGGCCAGGTATTCGTCCACGCACTGCAGCACCAGCGGGCTGCGGTGCTGCTCGCGGCAGGCGGCCAGTTCGTCGCGCGTGAGCCACATGGTGCGCAGGATGCCCTCGTCCAGCGGCCGCTCATGGCGCCGGCCCGGCACGCCGCAGAAGGTAAAGCGCAGATACGTCACTTCCTCGCCGGTGCGGCGCGAGGTGTAGCGCGACATGTACATGCCCACCAGCGCCGTGGGCGTGAAATCGTGCGCCGTCTCTTCCAGCGTCTCGCGGATCACGGCCTGCTCGAGCGACTCGTGCGGGTCCAGGTGGCCGGCCGGCTGGTTGATGCGCACGCCTTCGCTGGTCTCTTCTTCGATCAAGAGGAACTTGCCATCCTGTTCGATGATGGCGGCGACAGTCACAGAGGGTTTCCAGATACGCGGCATGGGTCATCCTTGAAAGAGCCGCCATTTTAGCCTGTTCTGCGCGCCGGGATATGACAGCCGTATGACTTCTGGCCGGGTTGGCATTGAAATTGCTCAAACTTGTTGTGGATTGTGCTACGCAACAAATTTTTTTGGCCCGATAGTTGTTAATTCGCGTCAATTCATTACAAATAGTAATAAATGAAGTGATAATTGACCTATTTATTGATAAATGCTTACTAAGTATAGTAAAGCCAACGGCGCAGCCGTCCACCCCCCGATTAGTGGGACGGCACTATCGGGTTGCCGGGACAAATAGCTAGCAGCCATCGCATTCCGTGTTAGATTTCTATCCGTCTAGTCAGTTTATCAATCCTTTGGAGGCAATTGTATGAGAATAGGCATACCGGCCGAGACGCGGTCGGGTGAAACCCGAGTTGCGGCGACGCCCGAAACAGTCAAGAAGCTTGCAGCGAAACATCAAATCGTGGTGCAGTCGGGCGCAGGTATGCCGGCCTCGGTGACGGACGAGGCCTATGCGGCCGCCGGCGCCCAGATCGTCAGCGCGGCCGAAGCGTTTGCCGCCGACGTGGTGCTCAAGGTTCGGGCTCCCAATGCCGACGAGCGGGCCCTGATGAAGGCCGGCACCGTGGTGATCGGCATGCTCAATCCGTTCGACAGCGAGACCATCGCCGCCATGGCCGCCGCCGGGCTGCAGGCATTCGCGCTGGAAGCGGTGCCCCGCATCACGCGCGCCCAGTCGATGGACGTGCTGTCGTCGCAAGCGAACATCGCCGGCTACAAGGCCGTGATGATGGCGGCCAATACCTATCAGCGCTTCATGCCGATGCTGATGACGGCGGCCGGCACCGTGAAAGCGGCCCGCGTGCTGATCATGGGCGTGGGCGTGGCCGGTCTGCAGGCCATCGCCACGGCCAAGCGCCTGGGCGCCGTGATCGAAGCGTCCGACGTACGCCCGCCCGTCAAGGAGCAGGTCGAATCGCTGGGCGCCAAGTTCATCGACGTGCCGTTCCTGACGGAAGAGGAAAAAGAGATCGCCAAGGGCGTGGGCGGCTACGCCCGTCCCATGCCGGCCGACTGGATGCGGCGTCAGGCCGAACTGGTGCACGAACGCGCCAGGCAGGCCGACATCATCATCACCACGGCATTGATTCCGGGCCGGCCCGCGCCGACCCTGATCTCCGAGGAGACGGTGAAGGCCATGAAGCCCGGTTCCGTGATCGTCGACCTGGCCGTGTCGCAGGGCGGCAACTGCCCGCTGTCCGAACTGGGCAAGACGGTGCTCAAGCACGGTGTCTACATCGTCGGCGAGCCGGACCTGGCCACGCTGGTGGCGGCCGACGCCTCGGCCCTGTACGCGCGCAACGTGCTCGACTTCCTCAAGCTGATCATCGACAAGGAAGACAAGCTCGTGATCGACCGCGAGGACGAGATCATCAAGGCCACCCTGGTGTGCGCCGGCGGCGACGTGCTGCGCAAATAACCGTATCTGGAGGAATCATGGAAGTCAGTCACACCATCATCAATCTGATCATCTTCGTGTTGGCCATCTACGTCGGCTACCACGTGGTCTGGACCGTCACCCCGGCGCTGCATACGCCGCTGATGGCCGTCACCAACGCCGTCTCGGCCATCATCATCGTCGGCGCCATGCTGGCCGCCGCGCTCACCACCGGCCTGGTGGGGCAGATCGCCGGCACCGTGGCCGTCGCGCTGGCGGCCGTCAACGTGTTTGGCGGCTTCCTCGTCACCCAGCGCATGCTGGAGATGTTCAAGAAAAAAGAACCGAAGGCGCAAGCGCCCAAGCATGCCGCGCAAGCCGTCGGTGAAGGGAGCAAAGCATGAATTTCATCAGCATGAACCTGGTTACGATGATGTACCTGATCGCCTCGGTGTGCTTCATCCAGGCGCTCAAGGGCTTGTCTTCGCCGGCCACGGCGCGCAAGGGTAATGTGTTCGGCATGTCGGGCATGGCGATTGCCGCCATCACCACGCTGGCGCTGATCCTCAAGCTCAAGGCCGAAGTGGAGCAGGGCAGCCTGGGCTTCGCGCTGGTGGCGCTGGGCGTGATCGTCGGCGGCGGCATCGGCGCCACGCTGGCCAAGAAGGTCGAGATGACCAAGATGCCGGAACTGGTGGCGGCGATGCACTCGCTGATCGGCCTGGCCGCCGTCTGCATCGCGGTCGCTGCCGTGTCGGAACCGCACGCCTTCGGCATCGCCGCCGTGGGCGAGGCGCTGCCGTTCGGTAACCGCATCGAACTGTTCATCGGCACCTTCGTCGGCGCCATCACCTTCTCCGGCTCCGTGATCGCCTTCGGCAAGCTGTCGGGCAAGTACAAGTTCCGCCTGTTCCAGGGCGCGCCGGTCAGCTTCGCCGGCCAGCACATGCTGAACCTGATCCTGGCCATCGTCATGGTGGGCCTGGGCCTGGTGTTCTGCTTCACGGGCGGCACCGAGCCGGCCTGGGTGCCGTTCCTGGTGATGACCGCCATCGCCTTCGTGCTCGGCGTGCTGATCATCATCCCGATCGGCGGCGCCGACATGCCGGTGGTGGTGTCGATGCTGAACTCGTACTCGGGCTGGGCCGCGGCCGGCATCGGCTTCTCGCTCAACAACGCCATGCTGATCATCGCCGGTTCGCTGGTCGGGTCAAGCGGCGCGATCCTGTCCTACATCATGTGCAAGGCCATGAACCGCTCGTTCTTCAACGTGATCCTGGGCGGCTTCGGCGGCGACGCGGCGGCTGCAGGTCCGGCCGGCGCGCAGGAACAGCGTCCCGTCAAATCCGGTTCGGCCGACGACGCCGCCTTCATCATGAGCAATGCGGAAACCGTCATCATCGTGCCCGGCTACGGCCTGGCCGTGGCGCGCGCCCAGCACTCGCTCAAGGAACTGGTCGAAAAGCTGACCCACAAGGGCGTGACGGTGAAGTACGCCATCCACCCGGTGGCCGGCCGCATGCCTGGCCACATGAACGTGCTGCTGGCCGAAGCGGAAGTACCGTACGACCAGGTGTTCGAGATGGAAGACATCAACGGCGAATTCGGCCAGACCGACGTGGTGCTGGTGCTGGGTGCAAACGACGTGGTCAACCCGGCCGCCAAGGACCCCAAGTCGCCGATCGCCGGCATGCCGATCCTGGAGGCCTACAAGGCCAAGAGCATCATCGTCAACAAGCGCTCCATGGCCTCCGGCTATGCGGGCCTGGACAATGACCTGTTCTACCAGGCCAACACCATGATGGTGTTCGGCGACGCGAAGAAAGTCATCGAAGACATGGTGAAAGCGGTCGACTAAGCCGCACGGTCGTCACAACAAAAAGCCGCACCAGCCTCCCGGCGGTGCGGTTTTTTTCATTCATGGGGACACATTAATGGGGACGTACCCCATTATTTAATAAAAAGGGGTACGTCCCCATTTTTAAATAATGGGGACGTACCCCATTTTTGCGGTTTTCTGGCTTAGCGCCGGCCGTACATCATCAGCTCGGCCAGCAGGCTGCGGGCGGGGCGCAACAGGTCGACGGCGGCCAGCGACAATCCCAATAGCGCCTGCGCCGGCGATTCGTTGGCGAAGATGCGGGCCATGGTGTCGGTCAGCCGCATCGTCGTGCTGCGGTCCGTCTGGCGCAGCGCCGTGTAGCGCGCCAGATTGCCCGGCGTGGCGGCCGGCGCCAGCAGGCGCGCCAGCACGGCCACGTCGCGCAGGCCCAGGTTGAGTCCCTGTCCCGCCACCGGGTGCAGCGTCTGCGCCGCATTGCCGATGGCGACCGAGCGCGCCGTGCTGCGCGCGTCCGCGTTCAATCCCAGCGGGAAGCCCAGGCGCGGCGTGGCGGCCACGAACTTGCCGAGGCGGTCGCCGAAGGCCTGGCCAAGACGGGCCAGAAAAGCAGCGTCGTCCAGTGCCAGCAGGGCTTGCGCCTGCTCCGGACGGGCGCACCACACGAGCGAGTATTCGGCCTGGCCGTCCCGGCTGTCCTGCGGCAGCAGCGCCAGCGGGCCTTGTTCCGTAAAGCGTTCGTAGGCGCGATGGGCGATCGGCGCGCTGCTGCGCACTTGCGCGATGATGGCCGTCTGTTCGTAGTCGCGCCGCACGGCCTTGCTTTCCTGGTCGCTGAACAGGCCGCCCTCGGCCTGCACCATGATGGCGGCGCTCAGCGTGCGCGCGTCCTGCTGGCCTTCCTGCTGGATGTGCAGATCGATCCGGTCCTCGTGTTCGGCGCTGCCCGTCACGCGCGCCGGGCGCAGCATGCGGATGCCGGCCCGTTCACACACGGCGCCCAGCACCGTTACCAGGTCGCCGTAGCGGGTCACGTAGCCCAGCGCGGGCAGGCCGTGTTCGTCGCGGTCGATCAGGCTGCGGCCGAACTGGCCGCGGCGCGACACGTGGATCTGGTGGATGGGCGTGCCGGCCACGGGCCAGGCGCCTATCTCTTCCAGGATCTGGCGGCTGCCGTAGGACAGGGCCAGCGAGCGCGGATCGTTGCTGGCCTGGGCCAGCGTCTTGGCGTCGATCAGGCCGATGCGTTCAGGCGCCATGCCGCGCTTGACCAGCAGCGCGGCCAGCGCCATGCCGGCCGGGCCGGCGCCGCAGATGGCGATGTCGAGATCCGTCGCGGCGCCGGGGCTTGCGATCGGTCCAGGGCGCGCTGCGTCTTGGGCCGATGCAACAGAGCTTGTCGCACCGGGATTCGCTGCACTGGCGGCTGCTGCGCCGGAAGGCGGTACTGGATGAAGGGCGGTGGTGTCGGTGCTTGGATTCATGGCGCTTGCTGCATCAGGTGTTCAATATCGGCCACCGACTTGGGTGCGGCGGCGCTGATGATGGTGTGGCCGGTCGGGGTGACGATGACGTCGTCCTCGATGCGGATGCCCGTGTTCCAGAACCGCTCCGGCACGCCCTCGGCCGGGCGCACGTAAATGCCCGGTTCCACCGTCAGCACCATGCCCGCCTGCAGCGCGCGCGAGGGCTTGCCCTCGGCCTGCACGTCGCGGTACTGGCCCACGTCGTGCACGTCCATGCCCAGCCAGTGGCCGGTGCCGTGCATGTAGAACTGCAGATGGCTCTTGCTGGCGATGACGTCGGCCGCGCTGCCGGCCTTGCTTTTGTCGATCAGCCCCAGGTCCAGCATGCCCTGCGCCAGCACTTGCAGCGCGGCGTCGTGGATGGCCTGGTAGGGGGGGCCCGGCTTGACGGCGTGCAGCGCGGCCGCCTGGGCCGCCAGTACCAGCTCGTACAGGTCCCGCTGCGGCGCCGTGAAGCGGCCGTTGACGGGATAGGTGCGGGTGATGTCGGAGGCGTAGCCGTCCAGTTCACAGCCGGCGTCGATCAGCAGCAGCTCGCCGTCGCGGCATTGGGCGTTGTTGGCGCAGTAGTGCAGCACGCAGGCGTTGGCGCCGGCCGCGACGATGGAGCTATAGGCCGGATGCTGGGCTCCGTTGCGGCGAAATTCGTACAGCAGCTCCGCCTCGATTTCGTATTCGTGCATGCCGGGCCGGGTGGCGCGCATGGCGCGCGCGTGGGCGCGGCCGGAGATGGCGGCCGCGCGGCGCAGGGTGGCCAGTTCGCCCTCGTCCTTGAGCAGGCGCATTTCGTCGAGCAGCGGCAGCAGGTCGTGGGCGGCGGCCGGCGCCGTCACACCCAGGCGCGCCTGGCGCCGCACGGCGGCCAGCCAGTGCCGCACGCGCGCGTCCAGTTCGGCGCTGCCGCCCAGCGCGTAGTACAGGGCCGGCGCGTTGGCCAGCAGCAGTTCCATCTGCGCGTCGAGCGCGGCTATGGGGAAGGTGGCGTCGAAGCCGAAGGCGGCCAGCGCCGCTTGCGGACCGTGGCGGAAACCATCCCAGATTTCCCGTTCGGCGTTCTTTTCGCGGCAGAACAGGATGGCGCGGGCCGGCGCGTCGCCGCGCGCGGCCACCAGCACCACCACGCTTTCGGGCTCGGTAAAGCCGCTCAGGTAGTAGAAGTAGCTGTCGTGGCGGTAGGGATAGTCGCTGTCGCTGTTACGTGCCACTTCCTGCGCCGTGGGCAGCACGGCCACGGCACCGGGCGCCATCTGCGCCATCAGGCGGGCGCGCCGCGCGGCGCAGGCGGCAATCACCGGGCCGCTCCGTTTGCCGCGCCGTTGCGCGCGTTGAGCGCGTCGAGCTGGGCGATGGTGCCCACGTTATGCCATTCGCCTTCATACACTTCGCCGCCCACCTGGCCGCGTTCGATGTAGT
The DNA here is from genome assembly GCF_058786935.1 of Rugamonas sp. FW305-51. NCBI lineage: Bacteria > Pseudomonadati > Pseudomonadota > Betaproteobacteria > Burkholderiales > Oxalobacteraceae > Rugamonas > Rugamonas sp. FW305-51. Next base: position 72,572 of record NZ_JBYSZG010000007.1, on the reverse strand, counting down.
GGCGCAGCAGGGGGCCGAGCTTGGCGTGGCTGCCGGGAGCGATGCCGTCGAAGATCTCGGGCCGGTAGACGCCGATATTGCCGAAGGTCCAGCGCGGCGCGCCGTCGTTGGTGACGGAATACAGGGTCAGGCCGAAGTCGCCCTCCGGATGGAAGGCAGGGTTCTTGACCAGGTACAGCCAGGCCACGTCGCGCTGGTCGGCTGGGTAGGGGTGGCCCCACATGTCGGCGTCGTGCAGCACGTCCTTGACCTGTTCGAAGTCGAAATAGGGGCAGTAGATGTCGCCCGAGATGGCCAGGAACGGTTCGTCGCCCAGCAGGTGGCGCGCGGCGGCCACGCCGCCGGCCGTCTCCAGCGCCGTCGCCTCGGGCGAGTAGGCGATGCGGGCGCCGTACTGGCTGCCGTCGCCCAGCGCCTGCTCGATCTGGTCGCCCAGGTGGGCGTGGTTGATGACGATGTCGGTGATGCCGGCGCGTACCAGGTTGAGGATGTGCCAGACGATCAGGGGCCGCCCGCGCACGCTGAGCAGCGGCTTGGGGCAGGTGTCGGTCAGGGGGCGCATCCGCTCGCCGCGGCCGGCGGCGAAGATCATGGCTTTCATGGGAATGGCTTTCGTAGGCGGGACAGGACGGGGCAGGGCAGGGCAGGCCGTGTCGCCGGCCGCCGCACCCGCCCGGATCAGAAGGTGTAGCCGACCTGCGGCTGCTTGTTTTCCAGCGCGTCGAGCAGGCGCACCAGCGGCTTGAGGTCGCGATAGCGGTTGGCCGTCTTGCGCACGTAGTCCATCACGGTGGGCAGGTCGGCCAGGTAGCCGGCCTTGCCGTCGCGGTAGTTCAGGCGGCAGAACAGGCCCAGGATCTTCAGGTGGCGCTGCAGGCCCATGTACTCGAAGTCCTTGTAGAAATCGTCGATGTCCTTGTTGACGGGCAGGCCGACGGCCTTGGCGTGCTGCCAGTAGCGGATGGTCCAGTCCAGCACCAGTTCCTCGTCCCATTGCACGTAGGCGTCGCGCAGCAGCGAGGCCACGTCGTAGGTGATGGGACCGTACACGGCGTCCTGGAAGTCGAGGATGCCGGGGTTGCCGGCGTCGATGCGCATCAGGTTGCGCGAGTGGTAGTCGCGGTGCATGAACACCTGCTGCTGGGCCATGGCACGTGCCAGGATGGCGTCGAACACTTTTTGCAGCTCGGCCGACTGGGCTTCGGTCAGCGTGGCGCCCAGGTGGCGGCCGATGTACCACTCGGGGAACAGGTTCATTTCGCGCAGCATGAAGGCGCGGTCGAACTCGGGCAGCACGCCGGGCTGGCTGCTTTGCTGGATCCTGACCAGCGCTTCGAGCGCTTCGGCGTACAGGGTGGAGGCGTTGTCGTGGTCGAGCTCCTGCAGGTAGGTGCTGTTGCCCAGGTCCGACAGCAGCAGCAGGCCCCGTTCGGCGTCCTGCGCCACGATGGCCGGCACCGACACCCCGGCCTGGGCCAGCAGGTCCTGCACCTTGATGAAGGCCGGCACGTTCTCGCGCTCGGGCGGCGCGTCCATCACGATCAGGGTGGCGCCGAACTCGCCCTGGCGGGCCGGCAGCACGTCGACCCGGAAGTAGCGGCGGAAGCTGGCGTCGGCCGAAGCGGGGCGCAGCGAGTCCGGCTGCACCAGGCCGAGGGTGGCGAGCCACTCCCGGAGCATGGCCAGGCGCGGGTCGGCGGCGGCGGAAGGGGCGGCAGGGGATGACGGATTTGACAATAAAGACATGGAGCGGGCCTTGGAAACCGGTGAGAGCTGAAGATTCCCATATAATAAGGGATTCAATTCAAAAAATCGCCTGTCATGGTGTTAAGTCGCTACCTTTCATGAGCTGGTTCCTGGCCCCCTACTCCTCGCAACGCTGGGCATATGCCTTGTCCGCCCTCGTCACCGTGGCGGCGTTGCCGGTCCACGCCCAGACCAAACCGCGCCCGCCGCGGGTCGATGACCAGGACGCGCCCACCATCATCAAGGCCGAAGACATCGGCGGCCGCCCCGAGCGCGAACTGAATCTGGCGCGCGACGTGGAGCTGGTCCGGGGCCAGACCCGCGTCAAGGCCGACACGGCCTGCTACCGCCAGGTCGAAAACGAAGTCGACGCCCAGGGCCATGTGCAGATCTGGCGCTTTGGCGACTATTTCACGGGCGATGAACTCAAGCTCAATATGGACACGGGCGTGGGCTACATGCTGCACCCGACCTACCAGATGGAGCTCAACCATGCCCAGGGCAAGGCGCAGCGCGTCAACTTCCTCAACGAGGACGAGGCGCTGGTACTGGACGGCACCTACAGCACCTGCCAGGGCCCCAATCCGGACTGGTATCTGAAGGCCAGCCGGCTCAACCTCGATTCCGGGCGCGACGTGGGCACGGCCGGCCAGACCATCGTCTATTTCAAGGACGTACCCATCCTCGGCACGCCGGCCATGTCGTTCTCGCTGTCGGGCGCGCGCCGCTCCGGCTGGCTGCCGCCCATGCCCGGCTTCGGCTCCAAGGGCGCGGCCGAACTGACGGTGCCGTACTACGTCAACATCGCGCCCAACCGCGACCTGACGCTGTACCCGAAGATCATCCCGCAGCGCGGCTTGCAGCTGGGCGCCAACGGCCGCTACATCGGCGAGACGGATGCCGGCACCTACCGCGGCGAGACTTACCTGGAGCTGCTGCCGCACGATAAGCAGACCCAGACCGACCGCTGGACCATCAAGTCCAGCCACGCCCAGGACCTGGCCAAGGACTGGTCCTACGGCTGGAGCGTGCGCGCCGCCTCGGACGACAACTACCCGAACGACTTTTCCAAGACGGTGGCCGGCAGCGCCGAGCGCCAGCTGCTGCGCGAGCTGCGCAGCGACTACCATGGCGAATTCTGGCGCCTGACGGCCCGGGTCCAGAAGTACCAGGTGCTGCAGGACCCCGATTCGGTGACCAACCCGGAACTGTTCGTGTCGCGCCCGTACGACCGGCTGCCGTCGCTGAACTTCCACGCCGGGCGCTACGACGTGGCCGGCTTCGACTGGGAATTCGACAGCGAACTGACCCGCTTCTGGCATCCGACGGCGTTGCGCGGCACGCGCCTGGTGGCGATCCCGCAGATCAGCTATCCCATCATCGGCCCCAGCTTCTTCATCACGCCCAAGCTGATGCTCAACGCCAGCAGCTACCAGCTCGAGACGCATGACACGGACCCGGCGCGCAACCTGTCGCGCTCCGTGCCCACGCTGTCGCTCGACTCGGGCCTGGTGTTCGAGCGCGACGCCCGCCTGTTCGGGCGCGCCACCACCCAGACGCTCGAGCCGCGCCTGTTCTACGTGAATACGCCCTACCGCGACCAGTCGGCCCTGCCCACCTTCGACACGGCCGCCGCCACCTTCAACTTCAGCCAGCTGTTCAGCGAGAACCGCTTCATCGGTTCGGACCGCATCGGCGACGCCAACCAGTTGACGGCGGCGCTGGTGTCGCGCTTCCTGGAGCCGTCCGGCGCCGAGCGGCTGCGCCTGGCGTTCGGCCAGCGCTTCTATTTCCGCGACCAGAAGGTGCAGCTCGACGCCTCCACCCCCAGCAACGACAGCCGCTCCGACATGCTGCTGGCGGCCACCGGCCGGGTGTCGGACACCTGGGGCTTCGACAGCGCCGTGCAGTACAACCCCAGCCAGCACCAGACGGTCAGCTCCAACTATGGGATACAGTGGCAGCCGGGCCAGAAGAAGGTGCTCAACCTGGGTTACCGCTACCTGCGCGACAGCTTCAAGAATGCCGAGCTGTCGAGCCAGTGGCCCGTCTCGGACCGCTGGTACGGGGTGGGCCGGGTCAGCTATTCGCTGCTGAGCAAGAAGGTGCTCGAGTCGCTCGTCGGCCTCGAGTACAACGGCGACTGCTGGGTGTTTCGCATGGGCGCCCAGCGCTTCGTGACGACGGCCAGCAAGGTGTCGACCCCGATCTTCTTCCAGCTCGAGCTCAACGGCCTGTCCAAGCTGGGCGTGGGCAATCCGCTGGAGGCCATGAAGAACAGCATCCCCGGCTACCAGCGTTTGAATGAGGGCTACGGCCGCTAAGCGCGCGGCCCGCCCGTTTGGATTTTTTTACCCCCTGACACATGAGCGTTCTCCATTATGCGTAAAGCCAGTATGCACCACACGAAGATCGCAGCGCTGTTGCTGTGCGCCGCCGCCACCTCGGGCTGCAGCATGTTCTCGAGCAAGAAGACGCCGGCCCCCGCGCCCGCCCCGGCCGCCGCGCCGGCCGCGCCGGCCGCCGCCAGCGCCGCCGCGCCGGCCGCCGCCGCGCCCAAGGCCAGCACCACCCCGATCGATTCCATCGTCGTCGTCGTCAACGACGACGTCATCACGCGCCAGGAACTGACGGCCCGCATCCAGGCCGTGACCCAACGCATGAAGGCCCAGAACGTGGCCCTGCCCGAGGCGGCCGACCTGCGCCACCAGATCCTCGAACGCATGATCGTGGAACGGGCCCAGATGCAGATGGCCAAGGAGTTCGGCGTGCGGGTCGACGACAGCATGCTCGATCGCGCCATCGGCCGCATCGCCGAGCAGCAGAAGATGACGGTGCAGGAACTGCGCAACCAGATGGAAAAGGACGGCACCACCTTCGCCGCCTTCCGCGAAGAGATCCGCGAGGAGATCATCATGCAGCGCCTGCGCGAACACGAGGTGGACGCCAAGATCCAGATCTCGGATGCCGAAGTGGACAGCTACCTGGCCGCCGAGAAGGCCGCCGCCGCCGAGCAGTTCGAGCTGAACCTGTCGCAGATCATGGTGCGCATCCCCGAGAACGCCACGCCGGAAGTGATCGCGGCCCGCCGCGAACGCGCCGAGCAGGTCATGCGCCAGCTGCGCACGGGCGCCGACTTCGCCAAGATGGCCGCCACCTATTCCGACGCCAGCGACGCCCTCAAGGGCGGCGAGATCGGCTGGCGCAACACGGACCGCCTGCCGCCCCTGTTCGCCGAGGCGCTCGGCAAGCTCAAAGCGGGCCAGGTCACGCCCATCATCAAGAGCGCGGGCGGCTTCCACATCCTGAAGGTGGTCGACAAGCGCAGCGTGGCCGAAGCCCAGGCCGCCGCCGCCGTGCAGCAGACCCACGCGCGCCACATCCTGATCAAGGTCACGCCCACCATGAGCGCCTACGACGCCAAGCGCAAGCTGATGGAGCTCAAGGAACGGCTCGACAACAAGGCCGCCAAGTTCGAGGACCTGGCGCGCCTGGTCTCCAACGACGGCTCGGCCGCCAAGGGCGGCGACCTCGGTTGGCTGTACCCGGGCGACACCATGCCTGAATTCGAAGCCGCCATGAACGCCCTCAAGCCGGGCGAAGTGAGCCAGCCGGTCGAGACTAGCTTCGGCTACCACCTGATCGAGGTGTTGGAGCGCAAGAGCGACGACGTGTCCAAGGAACGCCAGCGCAACGCGGCGCGCCAGGCCATCCGCGAGCGCAAGCTGGCCGAGGCGGTGGAAGACTGGCAGCGCGAAGTGCGCGACCGCGCCTACGTCGAATTCCGCGACGACGCCAAATAAGCGCATGGTGAGCAACCTGACCATGCCGCAGCCATCGGCCCCCCTGCCGGCGCGCCGCCCCGGCGTGCGTCCGGCGCTGGCCGTCACGGTGGGCGAGCCGGCCGGTATCGGCCCGGAGATCGCCATCCGCGCCGCCTGGCAGCGGCGCCATGACGTCAACTGCGTACTGCTGGGCGACGCCGCCTACCTGGCCATGCTGGCCGGCGAGATCGACCCCGCCATCGCGCTGTCGGCGCTGTCGCTGCAGGCCGTGCGCAACGGCGGCCTGCCCCATTTCGGACCCGGGCGCCTGAGCGTGATCGACGTGCCGCTGGCGGCCCACGTGCATCCCGGGGTGCTCGACAAGGACAACGGGCGCGCCGTGCTCGACACGCTGGACGCGGCCATCGAAGGAGTGCGGGCCGGCTGGTTCGAGGCCATCGTCACGGCGCCGCTGCAAAAGAGCACCATCAACGACGCCGGCATCGCCTTCTCCGGCCACACCGAATACTTCGCCGCCCGGACCGGCACGGCGCAGGTGGTGATGATGCTGGCCGGCCAGCCGCAGGGCGTGGCCGGCGCGCCGCCGCTGCGGGTGGCGCTGGCCACCACCCATCTGCCGCTGAAAGACGTGGCCGGCGCCCTGAGCCAGGACGGCCTGGCGCGCATCCTCGACATCATCGCCCACGACCTCAAGGTCAAGTGCGGCATCGCCGCCCCGCGCATCCTCGTCACGGGCCTGAACCCGCACGCGGGCGAGGGCGGCTACCTGGGGCGCGAGGAGATCGACGTCATCGCGCCGGCCATCGCCGCCGCCCGCGCCCGCGGGCTGGACGTGACCGGCCCCTATCCGGCCGACACCCTGTTCCAGCCCAAGCACCTGGCGCAGGCCGACTGCGTGCTGGCCATGTACCACGACCAGGGCCTGCCGGTGCTCAAGTACGCCACCTTCGGCCACGGCGTCAACATCACCCTGGGCCTGCCGCTGATCCGCACCTCGGTCGACCACGGCACGGCGCTCGACCTGGCCGCGCAGGGCGTGGGCCGGGCCGACTGCTCCAGCATGGAGGCGGCCATCGCCAGCGCGCTGCAGATGGCCGAGGCCAGCCGCGCGGCCGGCTATTCCCCTTATCACCCACAACAAGAAGAACAAGCATGAAACACGTAGCCCGCAAACGCTTTGGCCAGAATTTTTTACACGATAAGTATGTGCTGTCGTCCATCACGGAAGCCATCGCGCCCGCCGCCGGCGATGCCATGGTGGAGATCGGCCCCGGCCTGGGCGCCATGACCGAGCAGCTGATGCGCACCGTGGCGCACATGCACGTGGTCGAACTGGACCGCGACCTGGTGGCGCGGCTGGAAAAGACCTACAGCCGCGCCAAGCTGACCATCCACGCCGGCGACGCCCTCAAGTTCGATTTCTCCACCATCCCCGTACCGGCCGGCCAGAAGCTGCGCGTGGTGGGTAACCTGCCGTACAACATTTCCAGCCCGCTGCTGTTCCACCTGGCCGACTTCGCGCCGCTGGTGCAGGACCAGCACTTCATGCTGCAAAAGGAAGTAGTCGAGCGCATGGTGGCCGAACCGGGCAGCAAGACCTATGGCCGGCTGTCGGTCATGCTGCAGTGGCGCTACCGGATGTCGCTGCTGTTCGTGGTGCCGCCGGAAGCGTTCGACCCGCCGCCCAAGGTGGAATCGGCCATCGTGCGCATGATCCCGGTGGAGCATCCGCTGCCGTGCGACGGCGCCACGCTGGAGGCGGTGGTGCTCAAGGCATTCTCGCAGCGGCGCAAGGTGATCCGCAACTGCCTGGCCGGCATGTTCACCGAGGAGCAGATCGTCGCCGCCGGCATCGACCCCAAGGACCGTCCCGAGGCGGTCGGCCTGGCCCAGTACGTGGCCCTGGCCAACCTGCTCAAGCCGGCCGCCTGAGGCCGGGGCGCCTTGCCGCCCTGCTTCAGTACCCGGCGCCCGCCATCGTCCAGGACAGCGCGCCGGCGTAGCGGCGGACCCGCAACAAGTCGTCCATGGCGCTGGCCGCCGGTCCCATGGCAGTTCACCGCGGCCGTCAATTAGGCTATGCTGGCAGCAACGGCCACCGCGCCGGCGCGGCTAGGATGACGGCATCATGACGACAGCGGCAACCCGCTCCATATTCTGGAAACTGTTCCTGCCGATCGCGGCCGCCATGGGCCTGTGCGCGCTGGCCGCCGCCATCGTGGTGCCGCGCTACATCGAGCGCAACGCGGAACAGGAGGCCGTCAGCGCGGCGCGCGAGACGGCGCGCCAGTTCACCATCCTGCGCCAGTACTACACGGCCAACGTGGTGGCCAAGGTGATGCGGCAGCCCGGCCTGCACGCGGGCAGCGACCACCAGGACCGGCCCGACACCATCCCGCTGCCGGCCACCATGGTGCTGGAGCTGGGCGAACTGCTGCGCGACTCGGGCGTGAACCTCAAGCTGTACAGCCCCTATCCCTTTCCCAACCGGGCCCACCGCGTGCTCGACAGCTTCGGCGAGGATGCCTGGGCCTATTTCCAGGGCCATCCCGACCAGGCCTACACCCGCACCGAGCGGCTGGGCAACAGCACCGTGGTGCGGGTGGCGCTGGCCGACAAGATGATCGCCCAGTCCTGCGTCGATTGCCACAACAGCCTGCCCGCCAGCCCCCGCACCGACTGGAAGCTGGGCGACGTGCGCGGCGTACTGGAAGTCGATTCCAGCCTGCAGCTGGAGACGGGACGGCGCGCCATCTACGCCGTGCTGGCCACGCTGGCCGCGCTGTTGCTGCTGGCCGGGCTGTTCCTGCGGCTGTTCTACCAGCGCGCCATCGCCCGTCCGCTGGGCCAGGCGCTGGCCGCCATCGACACCCTGACCGCCTCCAGCGACGCCAAGGTGGCGGCGGCCCAGGCCATCGCGGCCGGCGACCTCGAGCGCGGTGTGGCCGGCGTGCCGGCGCTGGCGCTGGACGGCGCCGCCTCCGGCAACGATGAACTGGGCAGCCTGCTGCGTTCCGTGCAGCGCAATCTCGAGCTGCAGCGCGCCCTCGACGACGCCTTCGCCGCCATGCTGGTCTCGCTGCGGGCGGGCCGGGTGCGCGACGCGGAGCGCGACTGGCTCAAGACGGGCCAGAACGAACTGGGCGAGGCCATGCGGGGCGAATTCAGCACGGCCGAACTGGCCGACCGCGTGCTGCGTTACCTGGCCCAGCGGCTGGGGGCCGGGCTGGGGGCGCTGTACCTGGTGGGAGCCGACGGCGCGCTGGAGCGGGTGGCCACCTACGCGCTGCTGAACCGGCACGACACGCCGGCCCGGCTGGCGCCCGGCCAGGGCTTGCTGTGGCAAGCCTTGCGCGAGCGGCGCATGCTGTGTCTGGACCCGGTGCCGGACGATTACATGGCCATCGGCTCGGCGCTGGGCGCGGCCCGGCCCACGGTGCTCACCGTGTGGCCGCTGTGGCATGGCGACACGGCCGTGGGCGCGCTGGAACTGGGCGCGTTCCGGCCCTGCACGGCGCTGGAACAGGAGCTGATGGCGCTGGTGCGCGAAGCGTGCGCCCTGTGCTTCAGCATGCAGCAGGCCCACCAGCACACGGAGCAGCTGCTGCGCCAGGCGCAGGCCCAGCGCGGCGGCGATGCGCCGGCGCCCGGCGCCCTGGCCGGGCTGGCGCGGCCCCACGTGTCGGGCGGCGGCTAGCGGCGCGCCGCCCTGGCGGCGGGGCGGCAAGAACGGCAGGAACGGCAGGAACGGCAGGGGAGGGCGCGGCCCGGCGCGGGTTGGGCGGCACATTGGAGGAGTGATCTTGTTGACATCGTTTCTGAGCCGCCTGTTGCTGCGGCAAAAATTCCTGCTCTTGGCGCTGCTGGGCTGCGTGACGGTGGCCATTCCCACCGCCCTGTTCCTCAACGAGGCCAACAAGGCCATCGCCGTGGCCGAACAGGAGTTCGACGGCATCGCCCCGGCGCGCGCCCTGCTGGCCGTGGTGCAGCTGGTGCAGCGGCACCGCGGCCTGGCTTCCATGGCGCTCAGCGGCGACGCCCCGTCCCGGGCGCCGGCCATGGCCAAGCTGCGCGAGGCCGACCAGGCTTTCGCCCAGATGGAACGCCACATCCAGCGGCTCGATGAGCGCGACATCAGCGCCGCCTGGTTCCGCATCCTCGAGCAGTGGAGCGCGTTGTCGGCCCAGGATGCCCAGGGCGCGCTGGCGGCGTCCGACAGCTTTGCCCGCCACAGCGCCCTGGTCGAGCAGCTGTTCCGCCTCAACGAGAACGTGATCGACCATGCCGGCCTGCGGCTGGACCCGGAACCGGATTCCTATTTCCTGATCGACGCCCTGCTGGTGCGCGCGCCAGTGCTGCGCGAGACGCTCGGCCAGCTGCGCGGGGCCGGCAGCGGCATGCTGGTGCGGGGCGCGGCCGGTATGGACGAGCGCATCATGATCGCCTCGCGGGCCGACCGCGCCGACGACTACTACCACACCATCGACGACGCGCTGGCCATCGCCCTGGCCCACAACAGCAGCCTGCGCACCCGGCTGGCCGACTTGCTGCGCGTCAGCCGCGCCAAGGGCGAGCAAGCGTTGCGGCTGGCGCGCGAGCAGATCGTGCTGCCGCCCCGGCCAAGCTACGCCGCGGCGGCCTACTACCGCCAATACACCGACACCATCGACACCCAGCACCGGCTGGCCGAGGCGGGGCTGGACGCGCTGCAGCAAGTGCTGGCCGCGCGGGTGGCCGGCCAGCGCCAGACGGAGTTCGTGCTGATAGGCGCCGTGCTGCTGCTGTGCGTACTGGCCGTGGCCCTGGGCCACGTCATCATCGGCTCGGTGACCCGGCCGCTGGGCCAGGCGCTGGACGCGGCCCGCGTGCTGACGGCCGGTGCCAGCGACAAGATCGAGGCGGCCGGCGCCATCGCCCGCGGCGACCTGGAACGGCGGCTGACGGTGGCGCCGCTGCCGGCCATCGACCTGGCGACGGTGGCGCACGACGAAGTGGGCGAGCTGCTGCGCTCGGTCATGCGCATGGGGCAGGTGCAATGCACGCTGGACCAGGCCTTCCTGCAGATGCTGGACGCCCTGCGCGACAGCCGCAGCCAGGGCGAGCAGCGCGACTGGATGATGCTGGGCCAGAACGAACTGAATCTGCGCATGCGCGGCGAGCTGGAGACGGCCGTGCTGGCCGACCGCGTGCTGTCCTACCTGTGCCAGCGCATCGGCGCCGGCGCCGGCGCTTTCTACCTGTACGACGAGAGCCGGCAGCAGCTGTGTCCCGTGGCCGGCTACGGCCTGCCGCCGGCAGCCGGGGCGGGCGCGCCGCTGGCGCTGGGCGAAGGGGTGCTGGGCCAGGCCGTGCTGGAACGGCGCACCATCGTGCTCGACCAGGTGCCGCCCGGCTACCTCACCATCGCCTCCGCGCTGGGTCGGGCGGCGCCAGCCAGCGTGGTGCTGCTGCCGCTGCTGCATGGCGCCAACGTGGTGGGTGCGCTGGAGGCAGGCGCGTTCCGGCCCTTCAGCGAGGCCGAACTGGCATGGCTGGAACTGGTGCGCGAAGGCGTGGCCATCGGCTTTGATGTGTGCCTGTCGCGCCAGCGCACGCGCACGCTGCTGGGCGAGACGGAGCGCCAGGCCGAGGAATTGCGCATGCAGCAGGAGGAACTCCAGCAAAGCAACGAGGAGCTGGAGGAACGGGCCGAGCTGCTCGAGCGCCAGCGCGAGCAGATCCGCGCCAAGAACGCGGAAGTGGAGCGGGCCAGCCGCGAGGTCTGGCACAAGGCCGAGGAGCTGCAGCGCATCAGCGCCTACAAGAGCGAGTTCCTGGCCAATATGTCGCATGAGCTGCGCACCCCGCTCAACAGCATGCTGATCCTGTCGGGCCTGCTGCGCGACAACCGGCCCGGCAACCTGACGCCGGAACAGACGGAGTACGCCAGCACCATCCACGCGGCCGGCGAGGACTTGCTCAACCTGATCAACGACATCCTCGACCTGGCCAAGGTGGAGGCGGGCCAGGTCGATTGCCACTACGAGGATTGCGCGGCGGCCGAGCTCCTGGTGTCGCTCGACAATCTGTTCCGCTCGGCCGCCGCGCAAAAGGGTTTGCGCCTGTCCATGGCCTGCGATGGGGCCGTGCCGCCCCGGCTGCGGCTGGACCTGCAGCACACGGCGCAAGTGCTGCGCAACCTGCTGGGCAACGCCATCAAATTTACGGCCCGGGGCGAGGTGGCGCTGCGGCTGTCGGTGGCGCCGGGCGTGGCGGGCGGCCCGCCCATGCTGGCCTGCGCCGTCAGCGACACGGGCATCGGCGTGCCGGAAGGCCAGCAGCAGCTGATCTTCGAAGCGTTCCGCCAGGCCGATGGCGGCATCTCGCGCCATTACGGCGGCACGGGGCTGGGGCTGTCGATCTCGCTGCAGCTGGCGGCCCGCATGGGCGGCAGCCTGGCCCTGCACAGCGTGGCCGGCCAGGGCAGCACCTTCACGCTGCTGCTGCCGCTGCAGGCGGCCCAGGGGACGGTACCGGCCGCCGCCGCCGCCGCCGGTGTGGCTGGTGTGGCCGGCATGATCGGTATGGCCGGCGCCGCGGCCGCGGCGGGTGCTCCTGCTACATCGTTGGCGTCCGGGGCGCCTGGTGCATCCGGCACCGGCGCCGGGTTTGTAGCGCTGGCCGGAGGCGGGCCATCCACGCAGCCCACCCTGTCGGGGAGCCCCGGCGCGCCCGGTGTCGCTGACGTCTCCGGCCCCGGCGGCGTTCCCGGCACCGCTGGCATCCCCGGCATCCCTGGCAGCTCCATCACCGGCACCCCCGGCGCATCGGGTCTTGCCGGCGCGATGGATGCGACAGGTATGGCGCCGCGTGACCACGCCGCGCCGTGGTGCGTGCTGGTGCTGGAAGACCGGCCGGCCGCTCCGGCCAGCCTGTGCAGCCAGCTGGCCGGGCGCGGCATCGCGGCCGTGGGCGCGCGCAACGGCGCCGAGGCGCAGGCCGTGCTGGCCCGCCAGCGCATCGGCTGCCTGGTGCTGGATCTGGACCTGGAGCTGGCCGGCATGGCGGCACCGGACTTGCTGGCGCAAGTGCAGCAGCTGGCGGCGCAACCGCTGCCCGGGGTACTGCACTCGGCGCGCGAACTGGACCCCGAACAGCAGCGCAGCCTGCGCCAGCACGCCGACAGCATCGTGCTGCGCGGCGAGCGCAGCGCCGAGCGGCTGGCCGACGAAGTGTCGCTGTGCCTGCACGCGCTGGCGCGCCGCCAGGCCGTGGCGGGGGCCGGCCACAGCGCGGTGCTGCCGGCCGACGCCCCGTTCGAAGGGCGCAAGATGCTGATCGTGGACGACGACATGCGCAACGTGTTCTCGCTCACCAGCCTGCTGAGCGACAAGGGCGCCGTCGTGGTGGAGGCGGAAAACGGCAAGGAAGCCTTGCGCCAACTGGAGCAGCATCCGGACGTGTGCGTGGTGCTGATGGACATCATGATGCCGGAAATGGATGGCTACGAAGCCATGCGCGCCATCCGCGCCCTGGCGCAGTACCGCACGCTGCCACTGATCGCCATGACGGCCAAGGCCATGCAGGGCGACAGCGAGAAGTGCATGGCGGCCGGCGCCAGCGACTACATCGCCAAGCCGTTGGACACGGTCAAGCTGCTGTCGCTGCTGCGGGTCTGGACCCAGGGCTGAGGCGATGGCGGCCGACGACACCATCGAGGACGTGGAAATCGGCCTGCTGCTGGACGGCGTGCGCCAGGTGTACGGCCACGACTTCCGCCAGTACGCCCAGGCCTCGCTCAAGCGCCGGTTGCGCCTGTGGCTGGCCGGCTCGGGCTGCGCCACCTTTTCCCGGGCCCAGGAGCGGCTGCTGCGCGAACCGGCCCTGTTCGCCACGCTGCTGCAGGGGATCACCGTGCATGTGACGGACATGTTCCGCGATCCGCCGTTCTTCCTGGCCCTGCGGCGCCAGGTCTTGCCGTTCTTGCAGACCTACCCGTTCGTCAAGATCTGGCTGGCCGGCTGCGCCAGCGGCGAGGAAGTCTATGCGCTGGCCATCCTGCTGCACGAGGCGGGCATGCGAGGCCGCTACCGCCTGTATGCCACCGACCTCAGTGAAACGGTGCTGCACCAGGCGCGCGAGGGCATCTACGCACTGCGCCAGCTGCAAGCGTTCACCCGCAATTACCAGCAAAGCGGCGGCACGGCCGAATTTGCCGATTACTACACGGCGCGCTACGACCATGCTATCGTCATGTCTGCGCTGAAGGAAAACCTGGTGTTCGCCCAGCATAACCTGGTGACGGACACCGATATCGGGGAGATGCACATGGTCATCTGCCGTAACGTGATGATCTACTTCCAGGCTGCCCTCAAGGAACGCTGCCTGGCGCTGTTCGACGGCTGCCTGCAACCGGGCGGCTTCCTGTGCCTGGGCATGAAGGAGGGGCTGGACGGACGCGCCGTCGCCCCCCGCTACGACGCGCTGGCGCCGCGCCTGCGCATTTACCGGAAACGCTATGTGTAGCGCCGCCGTGCATCCGCTGGCCGACGGCGCCGGCCCCGTTCCCGTGCTGCTGGTGGACGACCGGCGCGAGAACCTGGCCGCGCTGGCCGCCCTGCTGGACGATTTCGGCCTGGAGCTGGAGCTGGTGAGCGCCGAATCGGGCAACGAAGCGCTGCGCCTGAGCCTGCGCCACGAGTTCGCCCTGATCCTGCTCGACGTCCAGATGCCGGACATGAACGGGCTGGAAACGGCCACCCTGCTGCGCGCCAATCCCAAGACCCGGCAACTGCCCATCGTGTTCGTGACGGCCGGCATGGCCGAGCCGCCGCACCAGTTCGCCGGCTACGAGCTGGGCGCCGTCGACTACCTGATCAAGCCCATCGAGCCGGTGGTGTTGCGCAGCAAGGTCACCGTGTTCTGCGAGCTGTACCGCCAGCGCATCGAGCTCGAGCGGCACCGCCGGCACCAGGAAGCGCTGGTGGCCGAGCGCACGGCCGAGCTGTCGGCGCTGGCCCGCGAGCTGGGCGAGGAAGTGCGCTCGCGCCGCGCGGCCGAGCAGACGCTGCGCCTGCTCAACGAGGAACTGGAGCAGCGGGTCGACGTGCGCACGCGTGAGCTGCGGCGGGCCATGGAGCAGATCGTGGAATCGGAGAAGCTGGCCTCGCTGGGCAGCATCGTGGCCGGCGTGGCGCACGAGCTCAACACACCGCTGGGCAACATCATGCTGGTGGCCACCGCCCTCGACGAGCGCTTCAGCGCCTTTGCCCAGACCGTGCAGGACGGCCAGCTGACGCGCACCGTGCTGGCGGCGGCCGTGACGGATTTTCGCGAGGCCAGTGCGCTGCTGCTGCGCAGCGCCCTGCGCGCGAGCGAGCTGATCGAGAGTTTCAAGGCCGTGGCCGTGGACCAGACCAGCGCCCGCCGGCGCGAATTCGACGTGCGCGCCACCGTCAATGACATCCTCAACAGCCTGGGCACGAGCTTGCGCCACGCCCGGGTGCACACCGTGGTGCAGATCGCCGACGGGATACGGATGGACAGTTACCCGGGCGCGCTGGAGCAGATTATCAGCAACCTGATCAGCAACTCCATCGTCCACGGCTTCGACGGCAAGGGGGGCGAGATCGTCATCGCCGGGCGCCAGCAGGGCAGCAAGGTCGAACTCGAATACCGCGACAACGGCATCGGCATCGCGCCCGAACTGCAGCACAAGGTATTCGAACCGTTCTACACGACGCGGCTGGGGCAGGGCGGTTCCGGGCTGGGCATGTTCATCGTCCACAACCTGACCCATGGCACGCTCAAGGGCGAAATCCGCATCCGCAGCGAGCTGGGCGCCGGCGTGTCCGTCACCCTGTCGCTGCCGGCCATCACCCCGACCTGAAAAATGGGGACGTACCCCATTTTCTGCATTCTCTGAAAAAGGGGTACGTCCCCATTTTTTTGGACAAAAAAAAGCCCGCTGATGAAAGCGGGCGAAATCCAATTCTTCTTAGGGAGTTGGAGGAGACAGGTGAATTATGCTGCGTCGCGGCATATAAGGCAAATTTATCTTTACAATATCAACTATCACCAATGTGAATGTCTTAGGCTTAGATGCAAGTCACCAGCACGTTGCTGATGGGCTTGTCGTACATGACGCCGGTGCCATTGCTCACGGTGCAGACCTGGTCATCGGGCTTGCTCAGCACGGTGACGCCATAGGAACTACCGTAATAAACATTGCCCATCGAGAAATTGACGCGGAAGGTCGGATCGCTGTTGGCGCTGACCGTGACGGTGTTGCCGGTACCGTTGATCAGCGTGACGGTCTTGGCCGTGCCGTCGGCTGCCATTTTCAGGCCGGTGACGACGCCGCTCAACAGAGCGCTGTCCTGGGTGCATTGCACGGTCACGAGGATGGAACTGGTGTGACCGGCCGAGCCGCTGCCGTTGTACACCTGGCACGTCATGTGGTCGGGCGGGTTCTGGACCGTGACGTTGTAGTCGTCGCCATAGGAGGCGCGGTGCGCGAAAGTGAACTGGGTGCTGTTGACCGGCACGGACAGGGTGTCGCTGCCGTTGGCCAGCACCAGGCCGGAATTGGTGAGCGGGCCGAGCGGGCTGATCACGCCGGATACGTCGAACGTGGCTTTGCCGCCGCAGGCGGCCAGCACCAGGGCCAGGGCCAGCGCCGCAGCGGCGCGCAGGGTCGAAACTTTCATGTGTATCTCCAGATAGTGGGGCGAGCGGCGCCTGCGCGGCGCCGCCGGTGTTGAGTTACAGCTTGCTGCAGCTGACGTCCAGCTGGCCGAAGTCGGCGGCCGGCATATAGGCGGCCGGGCTGTTGACCACGCAGACTGCGGTGGGTTGGCCGTTTTGATCCTTCGGCTGGGTCAGCACGGTCACGCCGTACGGGCTGCCGTTCGGCACTTTGGTCTCGAAGGTGAAGACGACGTCGGCGCCGGCCGTGGTCGGTGGCGAAACGGTCACGGTCTGGCTGCCGTTGGCCAGCACCAGGGGGCCGCCCACCAGGCCGTGCACCCTGCCGCCCAGCGAGTAGGTGGTAGTGTGGCAGGTGACGATGGCCTGGCGCACGGTGTACACGTTGGCCTTGCCTTTGCCGTACTGGACCACGGGGTCGCAGGTGGCTTCCTTCGGGTCGGGCTGGTGGGTGATCTGGATGTCGAACGAGGCGTCGCTTGCAATCAGGTCGGGGAAGGTGAAGCTGGTCAGGGTGGCATCCAGCGTAGCGGTCGAGCTGCCATTCGACAACACCAGGCCCTGCTTGGTCAGGCCGACAATGCTGCCGCCCAGTTGCATGCTGCCGGAACCGCCGCCGCAGCCGGCCAGGGTGGCGCCGCACAATACGGCCAGGCCGGCGCGCAGGTACAAACTTTTCATAAACACACTCTCCAAATCGAATAGGGCAGGGGCGGCATGCCTGGGCAGCGCGCAGGAAGGGCAACCGCGGCCCTGTCAGGGCGTCGCCGCGGCGCAAGGCGCCGGCGGGCAACACAGTGCGCATAGTACACGCGCGGGCCATATTTTAGTGCATTTGGTAACAGCGGCGGCCAAACCCTTGTAACAGCCTGTGTCCGCCGCCGCTAGCGCACCCGCGTGTGCTCGCACACGGAGCGCTTGCCTTGCACCTGGCAGGTATTGCGCACGGCGCCCTGCAGGTCATGCACCTGGACCAGCCACCGGTCCGGTCCGCGCCGTTCCATGGTCATGAAGCCGAAGCCGTCGATCCAGGCGCTGAGCTGTTCGATGACGGCGCCCGGCACCGGGCTGGTGCCCGGCGGCAGCGGATCGGGGATGGGTACGATGTCTTCCGCCGTGCCGGAAAAACCGGAGATGAACTGGCTGGGGTGGGCGCTGCTAAAGCTGACCTGCTGCCACAGGTGGACATGGCCCGACAGCATCAAGTCCACATTGTCGGGCAGCAGCAGCGGGTTGATGGCGCCGAAGCTCTGCACCAGGCCGGCGTCGCCCAGCAGCAGGCGGCGCTTGCCCTCGTCCTTCAGGTCGGCGCCGATGCCCAGCAGCGGGTGGTGGTCGATGCCGATGTTGTGGCGGGCCCGCTGCGCCAGCGCGGCCAGCTTGATGTAGTTGTCGCGGTAATGGGCCAGGCCCGCGTCGCCGGGCTGGAAGCCGCGCCATGTGGTGTTGGCCGTATCGAACACGAGCAGCTGGCTGTCCGCGTCCAGCGGCACGGCGTAGGGATCGCTGTAGTCGCCCAGGTCGTCGTCGGCCGCCCTGTCGCAGTCGCGTCCGGCCAGCAGGGGCCGGGGATCGAGGAAGCGCCACCAGCCCTGGCCGGCCCGGGCGCAGCTTTCATGGTTGCCGCGCGTGACCACCCACGGCGCGGCCCGCAGCAGGGCGGCGCCGGGATGGAACAGGTCGGCCTGCCAGGCATCCCAGCCGTAGCCCCAGGGGCTGCCGGCGCAGCCGTCAATGCCGGGAGGGCAAGCGTTTTCCCGGTAGTGGTAGTCGCCCACGTGGATCACGAGGTCGGGATGCCAGGCGGCGGCCAGCGCGGCCGCGGTGGCGAACGGGTACTGGGCCGCATCGTTGCAGGCCTGGAAACTGTCATCCTTTTTCAGCAGGCGGCAACCCGTGTCGCCCAGCACGACGATGCGCTGCGGATCGGCATGGGGAACGGGCAATGGTTGCCCCAGCACGCTGGCGCTGGACAGCCCGGCCGGCAGTGCCGCCTCGCAGGTACGCACGTCGAACACGGACGGCTTGGACAGCTCCGGCGGCGACACGGTGGGACGCTGAGCGATGGTGGCCGGCGCGGCGCGCAAGGTCATGGGCCGGGCCGCGCCGTCGAGCACAATGGCGGGGCAGGCGGGCGCCTGGGTCAGCACGCGCGCCACGGCCGCGCCATCCTCGCCCAGCACGACGAAGGACGTGAACGGTGTCCCGTCGCCGGACGGCGGCACGGCGGCGCAGGCGGCCAGCAGCAGGGGAACGGCCAACGCGGCCAAGCGGCGGGGGATGGTGAACGACACGGCGACTCCTGATTGATGAAGCGTGAATTTACCATGCCGATACTGGCAAGGGCAGAGCAAGAGCGCCGCGCCAGCACCTGACGCAATTGATGCGACAATAATGCTATCGCCACTGTCCCCGTCCCGTCATGCCCCTGATCCGCCCGCAAGCCCTGCTGTTCGACCTGGACGACACCCTGTGGCCGATCGCCCCCGTCATTGCCCAGGCCGAGCTGAGCTGGCACGCCTGGCTGGCCGAGCACGCGCCCCGCGTGGCCAGCCAGTTCACCATCGCCGCGCTGCGCGAGCGCCGCATGGCCCTGCTGGCGCAGCGTCCCGAGCTGATCGTCGACCTGGCCCGGCTGCGCCGCGTGGGGCTGGAGGAAGCGTTCGCGCTGGCCGGCGAGGATGCGCGCCACATCGACGGCGCCATCCGCCACTTCCTCGACGCCCGCAACGCCGTCACACCCTACGACGATGTGCTGCCGGCCCTGGCGCGGCTGCGCACGCGGCTACGGCTGGGCACCATCACCAACGGCAACGCCGACCTGGAAGCGATCGGCCTGGCCCACCATTTCGAGGCCACGCTGGCCGCGCCCCAGTTCGGCCGCGCCAAGCCGGATCCCGCCATCTTCCTGGCCGGCTGCGCCGCGCTGGGCGTGGCGCCCGAGGCGGCCGTCTACGTGGGCGACGACCTCAGGCTGGACGTGGCCGGCGCCCAGCAGGCCGGGCTGCGGGCCGTCTGGCTCAACCGCAGCGGCAGCGACGCCCACCTGGAACTGGGCATCACGCCGGACGCCATTTGCGCCACGCTCGACGAATTGGAGGACTGGCTGCATCAACTGGCCGCAGAATGATGGCCCAACCCTGCCGCGAGCGTGCATAATAAGCAGGTGACCCAGTTAGTGGCCGGCCCGCGCCGGCATAGAGAAATATGCAACTCGATACCCGCGCCCAAACCCTGCTCAAAGCCCTGATCGAGCGTTACATCGCCGACGGCCAGCCGGTCGGCTCGCGTGCGCTGTCCAAGATTTCCGGCCTCGACCTGTCGCCGGCCACCATCCGCAACATCATGGCCGATCTGGAAGAGCTCGGCTATGTGGCCAGTCCCCACACTTCGGCCGGGCGCGTGCCCACGCCGCGCGGCTACCGCATCTTCGTCGACACCCTGCTGACGGTGCAGCATCTGGACGAGCACGCCGTGGAAGCACGCATGAGCCTGCAGGCGCCCCAGCCCCAGAAAATGATTTCCAACGCGGCCCAGATGCTGTCGTCGCTGTCGCAATTCGCCGGCGTCGTGCTCAGCCCGCGGCGCGAGTCCGTGTTCCAGCAGATCGAATTTCTGCGCCTGTCGGAAAAGCGCATCCTGCTGGTGATCGTCGGCCCCACGGGCGACGTGCAGAACCGGCTGCTGCTGACGGACGCGGACTACACGCCGGCCCAGCTGATCCAGTCGGCCAACTACATCAACCAGAACTATGGCGGGCTGGCGTTCGACGAAGTGCACCACCGGCTGCAGGGCGAGCTGCGCCAGTTGCGTGACGACATGGGCCGGCTGATGCAGGCGGCCGTGGAAGCGGGCAGCGAAGCGATGGCCGACAGCTCGGACGACATGGTCATCGCCGGCGAGCGCAACTTGCTGTCGGTGAGCGACCTGTCCTCGAACATGACGTCGCTGCGCCAGATGTTCGACATGTTCGAGCAGAAGACGGGATTGATGCAGCTGCTTGACGTATCGAGCAAGGCCAGCGGGGTGCAGATCTACATCGGCGGCGAATCGAACCTGGTGCCGATGGACGAGATGAGCGTGGTGACGGCGCCTTACATGGCCAACGGCAAGATCGTCGGCACGCTGGGCGTGATCGGTCCCACGCGGATGGCCTATGAGCGCGTGATCCCCATCGTGGACATCACGGCCAAGCTGCTGTCGAACGCGCTCAGCCACCACTAAAGCAAAACGGGGACGGACTCCGGTTTTAGAAAACCTGGGACGGACTCCGGTTTTGGGAAAACCGGAGTCCGTCCCAGGTTTTTTTTGTCAGTGCTTGTGCGGGCAGGCCGTCTTGACGCAGTTGCCGTAGATGGCCAGCGCGTGCTCGGCGATCTTGAAGCCGCGCTCCTGGGCGATCGTCTGCTGGCGCTGCTCGATTTCAGCGTCGAAGAACTCTTCCACCCGGCCGCAGTCCAAACACACAAGGTGGTCGTGGTGGGAACCTTCATTGAGTTCGAAAATGGCCTTGCCCGTCTCGAAATGGTTGCGATTCAGTAATCCAGCCTGCTCGAACTGGGTCAGCACGCGGTAGACGGTGGCCAAGCCCACATCCATGTTGTCAGCCAGCAAGATTTTGTAGACGTCTTCTGCCGTCAGGTGACGCACGGGGCTGCTCTGAAAAATATCCAGGATCTTAAGGCGGGGCAGGGTCGCTTTCAGGCCGCTGGCCTTGAGGTCGGTAGGATTGTTACTCATGTTTGTTACTCGAATGTGGTTCATGTGCTTTATGATATAGCGTTTTGGCACTTCTGCTCAATCCAATTGAGGACACTTATGCGCGTCACCCAGGCTTTACCGCAGTCTTTGTTGCACCGAATTTCACGCCGCGCACCGCTGCTGGCCGCTGCCGCTTGCGTCGCGCTGGCCGCTGCCGGCTGCGCCAGCCGTACCCCGCTGGGCGAAAAGCTGAGCGAAGCCAAGCAGGAAAGCGCCCCCGTGTCGGCCGACGGCGCCCAGACGACGACCATCACCCAATTCCAGAAGTTCATGTGGTTCTTCTCGCCCTATCGTCCTGATATTCAGCAAGGCAACTTTGTTTCTGAGGAAATGTTGGCGCAACTGAAAATCGGCATGACGCGCGACCAGGTGCGTTTCATCTTCGGCACCTCGCTGGCGTCCGACATCTTCCACGCCGACCGCTGGGATTATCCATTCCGCTTGGCCAAGGGCAATGGCGAAATCACCACCAGCCGCGTGACCGTGTTCTTCAAGGACGGCAAGGTCGACCACTACGAAGGCGGCCATCTGCCCACCGAAAAAGAATACATCGCCCGCATCGCCGGCCCGGCGCCCGTCGTGAACAAGGACGCGCCCGTAGAAGCGAGCCCGGCAGCCAAACAGTAACGAACAGTAAAGCGCAGTAATCGACCCCGTTTTCACCGACAGAGCACACAGCATGAAACCATTGAATATCGCCATCGCCGGCGCCGGCGGCCGCATGGGCCACATCCTGATCGAAGCCATCCTGCAAGCACCGGACGCCCGCCTGGCCGGCGCGCTGGACCGGGCCGGCGGGCCCGGCATCGGGGCCGACGCGGCCGCCTTCCTGGGCCAGCACAGCGGCGTGCTGGTGGAGTCCGACCTGGCCAAGGGCCTGGCCGGCGCCGATTTCCTGATCGACTTCACCCGCCCGGAAGGCACGCTGGCCCACCTGGCCTATTGCGCCGAGCACGGCATCAAGATGATCATCGGCACCACCGGCTTCGATGAAGCGGGCAAGGCCGCCATCGCCGCCGCCGCCCAGAAGACGGCCATCGTGTTCGCCCCCAACATGAGCGTGGGCGTGAACGTCACGCTCAAGCTGCTGCAGCAGGCCGCCAAGGCGCTGGCCGTGGGCTACGACATCGAAGTGATCGAAGCGCACCACCGCCACAAGGTGGACGCGCCGTCCGGCACGGCCCTCAAGATGGGCGAAGTGATCGCCGAGGCCCTGGGCCGCGACCTGAAGGATTGCGCCGTCTACGCGCGTGAAGGCGTGACGGGCGAGCGCGATCCGTCCTCCATCGGTTTTGCCACCATCCGCGGCGGCGACATCGTGGGCGACCACACCGTGCTGTTCGCCGGCACGGGCGAGCGCATCGAGATCAGCCACAAATCCAGCAGCCGCGTCACCTATGCCCACGGCGCCCTGCGCGCGGCCAGCTTCCTGGCCGACAAGGCGACCGGTCTGTACGACATGAACGACGTGCTGTCGCTCAACGACTGACCGGGGAACCGCCGCGCCGATGACGCCCAACCTCGACCATACCTTCAGCCTGGCGCGTTACTGGGAGCAGGGCGACGCCGTCAGCCACGCCGTGGCTTATTTGCTGCTGGCCATGTCGCTGGCAAGCTGGTTCTGCATTCTGGCCAAGGGTTACGCGGCCTGGCGCATCCGCCGCAGCGCGCCGGCCGTGCCGGCGTTCTGGGACGCGCCCACCATGCACGACGGCGTGGCCGCCCTGACCCAGGCCGATCCCGAGCAAGTGTTCGCGCCGCTGGCGCAGCTGGGCGCGGCCCAGCTGAAAGTGGCGGGCCGGCCTTCATTGGGCGGCGAGATGGGCCATGCGGAACAGGTCACGCGCGTGCTGCGCGCGGCCGTCCAGCGCGCCACGGCCAGGCTGGAAGCGGGCTTGACGCTGCTGGCCTCGATCGGTTCCACCGCGCCCTTCGTGGGCTTGCTGGGCACCGTGTGGGGCATTTACCATGCGCTGGCGGCCGTCTCCACGGCCGGCACGGTGCAGATCGACAAGGTGGCCGGCCCCGTTGGCGAGGCGCTGGTCATGACGGCCATCGGCCTCACGGTTGCCATTCCCGCCGTACTGGCCTATAACGGCTTTAACCGGGTCAACCGCCTCACGCTGGCCGAGCTGGACGCCTTCGCCTTCGACCTGCATGCCTATCTGACCACGGGCGAGCGGGCCCGCACGTAAAACCGGGGCCGGCCCGTCCGGCCCTATTGAACCACGCCAGGAGTAGCGATGGCCTTTGGCTCATTCAACCACCACCGCCAGCAAGGCCCGATGGCCGACATCAACGTCACGCCCATGGTGGACGTGATGCTGGTGCTGCTGGTGATTTTCATCATCAGCGCGCCCATGTTCACGCACGCCGTCAAGCTCGACTTGCCGCGGGCCCAGGCCCAGGCCAATCCGCAGCAGCCGGCCAGCGTGTCGCTGGCGATCGACGCCAAAGGCCAGGTCTACTGGAACGACGAGGCCGTGGCGCCGACGGCGCTGGCGGCCCGCTTGGCCGAGGCCAGCAAGCTGGACCCGCAGCCGGAGTTGCAGCTGCGGGCCGACAAGAACACCCGCTACGAAGTGGTGGCCCAGGTGATGGCCGCCGCCCAGACGGCCGGCCTGGGCAAGCTGGGTTTCGTCACCGAACCTCCGAAAGAGAAAAAATAATGGCTACCGCAGAAATCAATGGCGCCGCGATCGTCGACTTCACCAGCTTCCACCGCGAATGCCAGGCCGCGCTGGGCTTCCCCGACAGCTACACCCACACCATGGACGGCTGGGTCGACTGCCTGAGCTACCTGCGCGACGAGGATGGCATGACGCGCTTTCGCCTGAAGCCGAACGAAATGCTGGAACTGGTCATCAAGGACGCCGCCACCATGGGCGCCCAGGTGCCCGACATCATGGAAGAAATCACCTACTGCGTGGCCGGCATCAACGAGCGCTACGAGGACTACGGCGAGAAGCCGGCGCTCAAGCTGGTGCTGCGCTAGGCGCGGCACGCGCAATACCCGCAATACACGCAACACCGGCGGCATGCGCTGGCGGCGCTCGTCGCACATAGCGCACATGGCGCGCATGCCGCGTGCGAGGCGCATGGCGCGCCCGCAGCCAGCTTATCCCGCCTGCCCGGCCAGTTCGGCCGGCGCCAGCGTCAGCACCTCATAGCCGCTGGCCGTCACCACCACCATGTGTTCCCACTGGGCCGACAGCGAGCCGTCGCGCGTTTCCACGGTCCAGCCGTCGTCCAGCTCCACGGTCGCGGCGCGGCCGGCGTTGACCATCGGCTCGATGGTAAACAGCATGCCCGGCTTGAGTACCATGCCGGTGGCCGGCTTGCCGTAGTGGCGCACTTCCGGATCTTCGTGGTACACCAGGCCGATGCCGTGGCCGCAATAGTCGCGCACCACGGAAAAGCCGGCCTTCTCGGCCACGGTCTGGATCGCATGGCCCACGTCGCCCAGGGTGGCGCCCGGACGCACGGCGCGGATGCCGGCCCACATGGCGTTGTAGGTCACGTCCACCAGCCGCTTGGCGGCCTTGGACGGCGTGCCCACGTAGTACATGCGGCTGGTGTCGCCATGCCAGCCGTCGCGGATCACGGCCACGTCGATGTTGATGATGTCGCCGTCCTTGAGCACTTCGTCCGGCGTGGGTATGCCGTGGCACACCACCTGGTTGACGGAGGTGCACACGGTGGCGGGAAAGCCGCTGTAGCCCACGTTGGCCGGTATGGCTTGCTGCACCTTGACGATGTACTCATTGCACAGCCGGTCCAGCTCGGCCGTGCTGACGCCGGGCTGCACGTGCGGTTCTATCATGGTCAGCACGTCGGCTGCCAGCCGGGCCGCCACGCGGGCCTGTTCGATCTGCTCCGGCGTCTTGACCAGGATGGCGAGGGATTTACGCTTGTTCATGCGCGCCTCCCAGTACGGCGATGGCGGCGGCCAGGGCCGGGCTGTCGGCGCCGTCGTCGGCGCGCGGCAGCGTCACGCCGCCCTCTTGCGCGGCCCGCAGCAGCAGGTGGCAGATGTCGCTGTAGCGCAGGTCGGGATTGGTTTCGGCCAGCAGGCCGATGCGCAGCCAGTGCTCGGCCTGCGCGTTGATGGAGCGGTTCAGGGCGCCGCTGGCGATGCGCAGGTTTTCGTGCATCTGGCTGGAAATCTTCACTATGCCCATGGGGGAATGCCTTTATACGTTTTATATACGAAACGTATATTATCACGGCGGCGCCGGATGTGCACAGGCCGCGCGCACATCGGGCGTCTTGCGTTGCGCGCAACGGGACCGAGGCGCGCCGGCGTTCAGCTGCCCGCCAGCAGCGCCTGCTCGCTGGCGATCAGCGCGGCCACCATGTCGGCCACCACCCGCACCCGCGGCGAGCGCCGCACGTCGGGATGCATGACCAGCCAGATCTGGCGCGGCGTCGGATGGCTGGGCGCGGCCAGCGCCACCAGGCCTTCGTCGACGCGTCCGATGAAGTGGGGCAGGGCGGCGATGCCCAGCCCGGCGCGGGCGGCCTGCCACAGTGCCGTCATGTCGTTGCTGCGCAGGACGAAGCGGCGTCCCGCCGCCACCGATTCCAGCCACTGCTGGTGCGGCACCAGGCGCAGGCTGTCGTCGTAGCCGAGAAATTCCCACTGCGCCGGCGCGCGCTGCGCGTAATGGGGCGCCGCGTACATGCCGTAGCCCAGCGTGCCCAGCGCCCGTGCCACCAGCCCCGGCGCGCTGGGACGCGAAAGGCGCAGCGCCAGGTCGGCCTCGCCGCGCGCCAGGTTGACCTCGCGCGTCTCGCCCATCACTTCCAGGTCGATGCCGGGCCAGTCCTGGCGCCGTGCGGCCAGCCGCGGCACCAGGAAATGGGCCGCCATGGCCGGCGGCACGGATAGCCGCACCGTGCCCTGCAGCGACGACACGCCCAGCGCCACGCGGGCGAAGGCCAGCGCCTCGTCTTCCAGCCGGCGGGCCTGGGTCGTCAGGGTTTCCCCTTCCGGCGTCAGGGCCCAGCCCCGCGGCAGGCGGTCGAACAGGCGCACGGCCAGCGTGTGTTCCAGCGCTTCCACCCGGCGCGCCACCGTGGAGTGTTCCACGCCCAGCTTGCGGGCGGCGGCCGACAGGCTGCCCAGCCGCGCCAGTGCCAGGAAATGGCGCACGTCGTCCCACTGCAGGGCGCTCGTCGTGACTGCTTGTTTTTGCACAGACATTGTGTAATTTTTGAGAATTGTGGGTGATTTGTGCCCAGTGTAACCTGATCCTGTCCTCTCAACTTCAAAGGAGAATTGCATGGACCAGGAAATGACAGGCAAGGCAGCCCAGGTGCTGATCCACGGTTACGGCGACGCCAGCGTGCTGGAGCACCGCAGCGTGATCTTGCCGCCGCCGGGCACGGGCGAGATCCGGGTGCGCCACACGGCCATCGGCGTCAATTTCGTCGACATCTACCACCGCAGCGGCCTGTATCCGCTGCCGGCCCTGCCGGGCGTGCTGGGGGTGGAGGCGGCCGGCGTGGTGGAGGCGCTCGGGGCCGGCGTGCAGGGACTGGCCGTGGGCCAGCGCATCGCCTACGCGGGGCCGCCGGCCGGCGCCTACAGCACGGCGCGCAACTTGCCGGCCGCGCAGGCCATCGCCTTGCCGGACGAGGTGGACGACGACACGGCGGCCGCGCTGCTGCTGCGCGGGATCACGGCCTATATGCTGTTCCATTACGTGCGGCCGCTGAAGGCTGGCGACACGGTGTTGGTGCAGGCCGCCGCCGGCGGGCTGGGCCTGGTGTTGGTGCAGTGGGCCAAGGCGCTGGGCGCCACCGTGTACGGCACTGTCAGCAGCGCCGCCAAGGCCGCGCTGGCGCGCGAGCATGGGCTGGACCACGCCATCAACTACCGCGAGCGTTCCGTGCTGGACGCGGTATGGGAGTTGACGGGCGGACGCGGCGTCGATTACGCCATCGATGGCATCGGCGGCCAGACGCTGGCCGATACGGCGCGCAGCGTGCGCCAGTTCGGCATGGTGGCCAGCGTGGGCCAGGTGAGCGGCGACGGCCAGCTCGACCAGTCATTGCTGGGCGGCGGCCGCAACGTGGCGTTCGCGCGGCCCAGCGTGTTCGGCTTGATGGCCGATGCGCAGCGCTACCGCGAAGGCGCGGCGGCCACGCTGGCGCAGCTGCGGGGCGGCCTGAGGGCCACGGTGGCCGAGGTGCTGCCGCTGGCGCAGGCGGCCGAGGCCCAGCGCCGGCTGGAGACGGGCGCCAACACGGGCGCCATCGTGCTGCGGCCCTGAGCGTTGGTGACGGTCAGCGCACGGCCTGCAGGTCGAAGTGGGGGTTCTGGATCAGGCCCAGCACGTTGCCGAACGGGTCGTTCAGCTCGGCCACCCTGATGCCGTCGCCCACGTCCTGCACGGCCGCGTGGACGGTGGCGCCCAGCGCGAGCAGGCGCGCCACTTCCGTTTCGATATCGTCCACGCCCCAGTAAGCCTTGCCGCCGGTGGGGCCGGGCTGGCCGTCCGGCACCAGGCCCAGTTCAAAGCCGCCCACGGCAAAGCCCACATAGAACGGCTGGTCGAAGTAGGGCGCCACGCCGGCGGCCTGGGCGTACCAGGCCTTGCCCTGTTCCAGGTCGGGCGTGGGGTAGATGACGGTGCGTAATCCTTTGAGCATGATTGCCTCCTGAGTGATATTGCAAAAATCTTATCATGCCACGTCCATGCCGCAGCGGGCGGCCGGCAGAGCACACGCTCAGCCGGGCCGTGAACCAGTATAATGTTCGGTTCATATTCACTTCTGGCCGCACACATCATGCAAGATAAATATAGTCCCGCCGACGTCGAAAAAGCTGCCCAATCCCACTGGAAGGCGATCGACGCCTATAAAGCAGTCGAAAACGACCCCCGTTTCCCCAAAGGCAAGTACTACGCTTGCTCGATGTTGCCTTACCCTTCGGGCAAGCTGCACATGGGGCACGTGCGCAACTATACGATCAACGACGTGATGTACCGCTACCTGCGCATGAACGGCTACAACGTGCTCATGCCCATGGGCTGGGATGCCTTCGGCATGCCGGCCGAGAATGCGGCCATGGCCAACAACGTGCCGCCGGCCCAGTGGACCTACTCCAACATCGCCCACATGCGCGAGCAGATGGAGTCCATGGGCCTGGCCATCGACTGGTCGCGCGAAATGACGGCCTGCAAGCCCGAGTACTACAAGTGGAACCAGTGGATGTTCCTCAAGATGCTGGAAAAAGGCATCATCTACAAGAAGACCGGTACCGTGAACTGGGACCCGATCGACCAGACCGTGCTGGCCAACGAGCAGGTGGTCGACGGCCGCGGCTGGCGTTCCGGCGCGCTGATCGAAAAGCGCGAAATCCCCATGTACTACGCCCGCATCACGGACTACGCCGATGAGCTGCTGGAATACGTGGACACCAAGCTGCCCGGCTGGCCCGAGCGCGTGCGCACCATGCAGACCAACTGGATCGGCAAGTCGACCGGCGTGCGCTTCGCCTTCCCGCACCAGATCAAGGATGCCGCCGGCGCCCTGATCGGCGACGGCAAGATGTACGTGTTCACCACCCGTCCCGACACGGTGATGGGCGTGACCTTCTGCGCCGTGGCCGCCGAGCACCCGCTGGCCGTGCACGCCGCCCAGACCAACGCCGCGCTGGCCGCCTTCAACGCCGAATGCAAGCTCGGTTCCGTGATCGAGGCCGACATGGCCACCATGGAGAAGAAGGGCATGCCGACCGGCCTGTTCGTCACCCATCCGCTGACGGGCGCCCAGGTGGAAGTCTGGGTCGGCAACTACGTGCTGATGACCTACGGCGACGGCGCCGTGATGGGCGTGCCGGCCCACGACGAGCGCGATTTCGCGTTCGCCAAGAAATACGCGCTGCCGATCAAGCAGGTGATCCGCGCCGAAGGCAAGGAGTTCTCGACCGACGCCTGGCAGGAATGGTACGGCGACAAGGATATCTCCATCGTCTGCAACTCGGCCCAGTTCGATGGCCTGAACTACGCCGACGCGGTGGAAGCGGTGGCCGCCGCCATGGCCGAAAAAGGCCTGGGCGAGAAGAAGGTCACGTTCCGCCTGCGCGACTGGGGCGTATCGCGCCAGCGCTACTGGGGCACGCCGATCCCCATGATCCACTGCGACGACTGCGGCTCGGTGCCGGTGCCGGAAAAGGACCTGCCCGTGGTGCTGCCGGAAGACTGCGTGCCGGACGGCAGCGGCAACCCGCTCAACAAGCATGAAGCCTTCCTCAAGTGCGACTGCCCCCAGTGCGGCAAGCCGGCCCGCCGCGAGACCGACACCATGGATACCTTCGTCGATTCGTCGTGGTACTACATGCGCTATACCTCGCCCGGCTCGAACGAGTCCATGGTCGACGCCCGCAACGATTACTGGATGCCGATGGACCAGTACATCGGCGGCATCGAGCACGCCGTGATGCACCTGCTGTACGCCCGCTTCTGGACCAAGATCATGCGCGACTTCGGCCTGGTCAAGTTCGACGAGCCGTTCGTCAACCTGCTGACCCAGGGCATGGTGCTCAACGAGACCTACTACCGCGAAGACGCGGCCGGCAAGAAGACCTGGTTCAACCCGGCCGACATCGACCTGACGCTGGACGACAAGGGCCGCCCGCAAGGCGCCGTCCTGAAGACGGACGGCCAGCCGGTGCACATCGGCGGCACCGAGAAGATGTCCAAGTCGAAGAACAACGGTATCGACCCGCAAGCCCAGATCGAGCAGTACGGCGCCGACACGGCCCGCCTGTTCACCATGTTCGCCTCGCCGCCGGAGCAGACGCTGGAATGGTCGGGCAGCGGCGTGGAAGGCGCCAACCGCTTCCTGCGCCGCGTGTGGGCCTATGGCTACGCGCAGGCCGCCCGCATCGGTGCCGCGCTGGCCGCGCCAGCCGCGCCGGCCGCCACCGAGCCGCAGAAAACCCTGCGCCGCGAACTGCACAAGATCCTGCAGCAGGCCGATTATGACCTCAAGCGCATCCAGTACAACACCGTGGTGTCGGCCTGCATGAAGATGCTCAACACGATGGAGTCGGCCAAGCTGGACGACAGC
Source organism: Rugamonas sp. FW305-51 (assembly GCF_058786935.1). Classification (NCBI taxonomy): domain Bacteria; kingdom Pseudomonadati; phylum Pseudomonadota; class Betaproteobacteria; order Burkholderiales; family Oxalobacteraceae; genus Rugamonas; species Rugamonas sp. FW305-51. The sequence continues at coordinate 42,513 of NZ_JBYSZG010000007.1, read as the reverse complement.
GCCGAGTCGAACGCGCTGGTGGCCGAAGGCTTCTCCATCTTCCTGCGCCTGCTCAATCCCGTGGCGCCCCACATCACCCACGTGCTGTGGCAAGAGCTGGGCTACGGCAAGGTGCACGGCGACCTGCTCAACGCGCCATGGCCGCAGGTCGACCCGGCCGCGCTGGAACAGGCCGAGATCGAGATGATGATCCAGGTGAACGGCAAGCTGCGTGGCAGCGTCACCGTGCCCAAGACGGCCGACAAGGCGGCCATCGAGGCCGCTGCGCTGGCCAACGAGGCGGTGCAGAAGTTCATCGAAGGCACGCCGAAGAAGGTCATCGTCGTGCCCGGCAAGCTGATCAACATCGTGGTGTAAGCGATGACTGCCACCTCTCCCGTGTTGTGGCGGCGCTGGGGCGCGCTGCTGGCGCTGTCCCTGTCGCTGACGGCCTGCGGCTTCCACCTGCGCGGGGAGGGTGGCCATTACACGCTGCCGTTCCCGTCGCTGTACGTGGGCTTGCCCGATTCGTCGCCGCTGGCGATCGACTTGAAGCGCAACATCCGCGCCAACGGCGGCACCACCGTGGCGGCCAGCGCCAAGGATGCGGACGGCGTGATCGAAGTGTTGAGCGATCCGGAAAAGACGCGCAGCAAGTCCATCCTGTCGCTCAACAACAATGGCCGGGTGCGCGAATACCTGCTGGCCTACACCATCGTATTCCGCGTGCACGACCGCCAGGGCAACGAGCTGCTGGGACCGACCACGATCGCGCTGAACCGCCCCATCACCTTCAACGAAACCCAGTTGCTGGCCAAGGAGCGCGAGGAGCAGCTGCTGTACAAGGACATGCAGACCGACCTGGTGCAGCAGATGATGCGCCGCCTGGCGGCCATCAAGCCGGTGCCGATGTCGGTGGCGCCGGCGCAGCCGGTGTCTGCGCCGGCCGGCCAGCAGTAAGCAGGGGACGCTTATGCAATTGCGGTTAGAGGCGCTGGACGGCCACCTGGGCAAGCAGCTGGCGCAGCTGTACGTGATCACCAGCGACGAGCATCTGCTGGCGCTGGAGGCGGCCGACAAGATCCGCCGCACCGCGCGTGCGCAAGGTTATTCCGAGCGCGACGTGCTGACGGTGGAGCGCACCTTCAAGTGGGGCGAACTGCTGGCGGCCAACCAGGCCCTGTCGCTGTTCGGCGACAAGAAGCTGATCGAGCTGCGCATCCCCACCGGCAAGCCGGGCAAGGATGGCGGCGCGGCGCTGCAAAGCTATGTGAAGGACCTCAGTCCGGACAACCTGACGCTGATTACCCTGCCCAAGCTGGACTGGCAGACGCAGAAGGCGGCCTGGGTGGCGAGCCTGCAGCAGGCCGCCGTCTACATCGACATTCCCCAGGTGGAGCGGCCGCAGCTGCCCAACTGGATAGGCCAGCGCCTGGCCGCGCAAGGCCAGAGCGCCGACCGCCAGAGCATCGAGTTCATTGCCGACCGGGTCGAGGGCAACCTGCTGGCGGCGCACCAGGAGATCCAGAAACTGGGCCTGCTGCACGAGCCGGGCCGCCTGAGCTACGAGCAGGTGCACGACGCCGTGCTCAATGTGGCGCGCTACGACGTGTTCAAGCTGAGCGAGGCGATGCTGGCCGGCGATCCGGCCCGCCTGGTACGCATGCTGGAAGGCCTGAAGGGCGAGGGCGAGGCCCTGCCGCTGGTTTTGTGGGCCGTGTCCGAGGAAATCCGGACGCTGTTAAAATTGAAAGCGGGGATGGCCCAGGGCCGCCCGCTGGGCGCATTGCTCAAGGAATACCGCATCTGGGGCCCGCGCGAGCGCATGATGGACCCGGCCCTGCGGCGCATTTCGCTGCCCACGCTGGAGGCGGCCATGAAGGATGCGGCGCAGGTGGACAAGATGATCAAGGGCCTGCGGGCCAAGGCGTTCTCCGGCGACGCCTGGGACGCCATGCTGCAGCTGGCGCTGAAGGTGGCGCGCGGCTAGTGCCGCCGCTGCAGTTATTGCGCCGGATGCGCCGGATGCGCTGGATGTGCCATGGCACACCGGCGGCATGCCGCATCGACGAATTTGTGACCGTACCAATGGGATGACTATGGATATCAAGCAGTACATGGAACAAGTGGGCCAGCAGGCGCGCGCAGCATCGCGCGCCATGGCCCGTGCCGACAGCGCCACCCGCAACCGCGCGCTGCTGTTGATCGCCGAGGCGATCGAGCGCGACGCGGCCCAGCTGCGCGCCGCCAACCAGCTGGACCTGGACGCGGCCCGCGCCGCCGGCCTGGCGCCGGCCATGGTGGACCGCCTGACGCTGTCCGAGTCCGCCATCGCCACCATGGTCGAAGGCCTGCGCCAGATCGTCGCGCTGCCCGACCCCATCGGCGAAATCTCGGGCATGAAGTTCCGCCCGTCCGGCATCCAGGTGGGCCAGATGCGCGTGCCGCTGGGCGTGATCGGCATCATCTACGAAGCGCGTCCCAACGTCACCGTGGACGCGGCCGGCCTGTGCATCAAGAGCGGCAACGCCACCATCCTGCGCGGCGGTTCGGAAGCGATCAACTGCAACCGCGCCCTGGCCAAGCTGGTCAAGGAAGGCTTGCTGGGCGCCGGCCTGCCGGAGAACGGCGTGCAGGTGGTCGACACCACCGACCGCGCCGCCGTGGGCGCCATGATCACCATGCCGCAGTACGTGGACGTGATCGTGCCGCGCGGCGGCAAGGGCCTGATCGCGCGCCTGATGGAAGAGGCGACGGTGCCCATGATTAAGCACCTGGACGGCATCTGCCACGTCTACATCGACGCCAAGGCCGACCTGCAGAAGGCGCTCGACATCGCCTTTAACGCCAAGTGCCAGCGCTACGGCACCTGCAACACCATGGAAACGCTGCTGGTGGCGCGCGCCATCGCGCCGCGCGTGCTGCCGGAACTGGCCAAGCTGTACGCCACCAAGCAGGTCGAGCTGCGCTGCGATCCGGAAGCGATGGCGATCCTGGCCGGCTACCCGCACCTGGCAGCCGCCACCGAGGAAGACTGGCAGACCGAATACCTGGCCGCCATCCTGTCGGTCAAGGTGGTCGAGGGCATCGACGAGGCGATGGATCACATCAACCGCTACTCGTCCAAGCACACCGAGTCCATCATCACCGAGGACTACACGGACGCCATGCGCTTCCTGCGCGAAGTCGATTCCGCCTCCGTGATGGTGAACGCCTCGACCCGTTTCGCGGACGGCTTCGAATACGGCCTGGGCGCCGAAATCGGCATCTCCAACGACAAGCTGCACGCGCGCGGCCCGGTCGGCCTGGAAGGCCTGACGTCGCTCAAGTACGTGGTGTTCGGCCACGGCGAAGTGCGCAAGTAAGAGTGCGACAATAAGACCCAACCGCCGGGCGGCAGCAAGCGCGCCGCCCGCCGCCCCATCAACCGCACAGGAGTCCCATGCTCTGGATTAAAGCGCTGCACATCTTCTTCGTCATTTCCTGGTTCGCCGGGATCTTTTACCTGCCGCGCATCTTCGTCAACCTGGCGCAGGAATCGGAGACGGTGGCCACCGAGCGTATGCTGATGATGGCGCGCAAGCTGTACCGCTTCATGACCATGCTGATGGTGCCGGCCGTCGTATTCGGCATGATCCTGCTGTACCTGCAGTATGCGGGCCCGGACGGCTTCCGCATTCCCGGCTGGATGCATGCCAAGCTGGCGCTGGTGGCGCTGGTGCTCGGCTACCACCATGCCTGCGGTTCGCTGTTGAAGAAGTTCGAGAACGGCGCCAACAAGCGCAGCCACGTCTGGTACCGCTGGTTCAACGAGGTGCCGGTGCTGGTGCTGCTGGCGATCGTGATGCTGGTGGTGGTCAAGCCGTTCTGACGGCGATAGAAGTAAGCAGTAGTTTTTTTGCAGCAAACGTAGCATCCGCAGTAAACGGTATGTTGATTTTTAACGGATAAAAGGTACACCTTATGACTTCCTATTTTTGCCCATGCCCGCGCGGCATGGAAGCGGCGTTGGCCGAAGAACTGGGCGAAATCGCCCAGCAAAGCCCCACCCTCAAGGTGCACAACCAGGTGCCCGGCGGCGTGCACTGCTCGGGCGACCTGTTTGACGCCTACCGCATCAACCTGCACTCGCGCATCGCTTCGCGCGTGCTGATGCGCATGGCCGTCATCGGCTACCAGAACGAAAACGATATCTACGACCTGGTGCTGGCCCAGCCCTGGGAAGACTGGTTCACCTACGACCACACGATCCGGGTCGACGTCACGGCCGTCAAGTCGCCTTTGAAGAGCCTGGAATTCACCACGCTCAAGATCAAGGACGCCATCTGCGACCGCTTCCGCGACCAGTTCGACAAGCGTCCTTCGGTCGACACCAAGACGCCGGACATGCGCATCGTCGGCTTCCTCGACGCGCGCCAGTTCATCATCTACCTCGACACCTCGGGCGAGGCGCTGTTCAAGCGCGGCTGGCGCGAGGAGACGGGCGACGCGCCGCTGCGCGAGAACCTGGCCGCCGGCCTGCTGCGCGTGTCGGGCTGGAAGCCGGGCGTGCCGCTGTTCGACCCCATGTGCGGCTCCGGCACCATCCTGTGCGAAGCGGCGCAGATGGTGCAGGGCATCCCGCCCGGCGCGCGCCGCCGTTTCGCCTTCGAGGCCTTCAACGGCTTCGATCCGGCGCCATGGCAGGCCATGAAGGCGGCCATCAAGCCCAATCCCCTGCCGGACACGCCGACCATCTTCGGCAGCGACATCTCGGGCGACATGGTGGCCATGACGCGCCACAACCTGCGCTGCGCCGGCATCCTGTTCGAGGTGCCGCTCAAGCAGATCGAGGCGCAGGAAGTGAAGGCGCCCACCGAGCAGCCGGGCATCGTGCTGACCAACCCGCCGTACGGCGAGCGTATCGGCGTGCGCGGTGACAGCTCGCTGCCCGAGGATGAACTGGCCGTGAGCTTCTATTCGGCGCTGGGCACCACGCTCAAGCAGCGCTTCGCCGGCTGGACCGTGTTCCTGTTCACGGCCGACCTCAAGCTGCCGCGCATGCTGCGCCTGAAAGAGGCGCGCAAGACGCCGTTCTTCAACGGCGCGCTGGAATGCCGCCTGTTCCGCTTCGACATGGTGGCCGGCTACAACCGGCGTGAAGAAGCCAAGCCGAAGACGGTTTAACCCCGGGGCGGGGCACCCGGCCCCGCCGTTGCGCTGGATTGCCGGCGGCGGGCGCAATGTCCGCCGCAAATATGTGCTGTTGCCGCAACAATCGGGGCGTGATGGTGCGGCGCAGCGCTAGCTGCGCAGGGCGCATTTGCGGCTTTGTCCAGATCACGGCATGGCTTTTTCGCGACACCTGCCGCCAGCCCACCGGCCCGCCATGCCGCCCCCTGTTTTCCCGCCTTGCCCGCCCTGCGGCACTGCTGCCACCAGCCAAATCCTGCCATTTTCAACATGTTTCGCCATGCCGCGATCTGCCGAACAGAGGGGTTTTAGTATGGCTACTCTTGCATTATGGTTGACGTCTCGCTATTAGCGGAGCATGCTACTACGCCAAACGGATCGATTAATATTTACGTCAGGAAACCAGTGCGGTTGAGCAGGAATTTTTATTGCTGACAAGTTATATTTTGTGAACTTTATGATAATATAACTTTCAGCAATATGGATGGCCGCCTCATAAGGGTGGCCGCAGGTGACGCAAAAGCAAAACAAAAACCGTGTGGCGTTGTACCCGAGAACGCCGCTCCCATTCGACGTCCATTGGCGGCAATGCTTGATACGATGCATCAATCAGACCAGGATATTCGCAATCGCTTGCTGATTGCCCGTCTGCCGGCCATGCCGCAGATACTCATCAAGTTGATCGAGCACTTGCAGGCCGACGACGCCGGCATGCCGGAGCTGGCCGCCCTGATCGCCAAGGACGCCGGCATGACGAGCAAGATCCTGACCGTCGCCAACAGCTCGGCCTACCACCGCAACTCGCGCGCCGTGGGCCTGGAGCAGTCGCTGGTGTCGCTGGGCACGGACATGATCAAGACGCTGGTCATCAGCGAATCGGTATTCCAGACCTTCAACAGCTTCCCCCATTCCGGCAGCACCGACCTGCGCAGCTTCTGGAAAAACTCGCTGACGACAGCCGTGCTGGCGCGCGACATCGCCCGCCAGATGGACTATCCCCACGTGGAAGAAGCCTACCTGGCCGGCCTGCTGCACAACGTGGGCCGGCTGGCCCTGCTGGCCACGGCGCCCAAGGAATACGCCTACAACTTCATGGCGCGCGACGACGAGGACCTGTGCGCCGTCGAGCAGCGCACGCTGCAGATCACGCACTCGGAAGCGGGCGCCTGGCTGATCGAGCGCTGGCACCTGGACTCCTTCCTGGCCGACAGCGTGCTGTATCACCATGAACCGATCGCGCGCCTGGAATCGGCCCATCCCCTGATCCGCATCGTGCGCCTGGCCCACCTGCTGGGCTGCCACCGCGAGGAGGAAGGCCAGGAGCTGGACGACGCGGCCCAGCTGTGCGGCCTCGATGGCGGCACGCTGGAGCAGGTGGCCAAGACGGCCGCCCGCCAGGTGGAAAAGTCGGCCGACCACCTGGGCATCGACCTGGCCGGCGCCGACGACGTGGCCACGCCGCCCGCCTACGCACCGCCGCCCGTGCTGGACCCGGTGCAGCAGCGCCTGTCCGAGGAAGTGCGCAACATGGTGCTGGTGTCCGAGATGGGCCAGACCTTCGCCCGCCAGCACGGCGAGGCGAGCCTGCTCGATTCGATGACGCGTTCGGCGCGCATCCTGTTCGATTTCGATACCACCGTGGTGCTGCTGGAAAACCCCACCGGCCACGCGCTGGTGGGCATGGCCGGCGGCGAGCAGCAGCGCCTGGCCGAGTTCTCCATCGCGCTCGGCAAGCCGGGCCTGGTGGCGCAGTCGGCCAACGACCGCAAGCTGGCCTACCTGGGCCGGCAGGACGCGGGCCTGAGCCTGGCCGAGGAGCAGCTGTTCCGCATCCTCGGCACCGAGAGCCTGGTGTGCCTGCCGCTGGTGGCCAACCAGCGCTGCCTCGGTGTGCTGATCGGCGGCGCGGCCAGCTGGCAGATGCCGGGCTTCCAGAAGCGCGAACGCTTCCTGCAGTCGTTCGGCACCCAGGCCGCCGCCGCGCTGGAGACGGCCATCAGCGAGCGCGGTCACGCCAAGCGCCAGATCGCCCACGTGGCCGAGGAATACCGCGAAGCGTCGCGCCGCGTGGTGCACGAAGTGAACAACCCGCTGTCCATCATCAAGAACTACCTGTCCGTGTTGGACGGCAAGCTGGCCAAGCGCGAGCCGGTGGTGGGCGAGATGTCGATCCTGAACGAGGAAATCGACCGTGTGGGCCAGCTGATCAACGGCCTGGCCGACCTGCAGCCGACCGAATCGTCGCGCGTGACGGACGTGGCGCGCGTGGTGGACGACGTGCTGCGCCTGTTCCGCGCCACCGATTTCGTGCCGGCCTCCGTGCAGATCGTGGTGCGCATGCAGGAGCAGCCGGCCGAGATCGACGGCGACGCCGACATGCTCAAGCAAATCCTCGTCAACCTGGTCAAGAACGCCGTCGAGGCGCTGCCCGACGGCGGCAAGATCGAGATCGCCAACCGCGGCTATGTCAACCGCGAACGCCGGCTGTACCTGGAACTGGTGGTGTCCGACAGCGGCCCGGGCCTGTCGCAGGAAGTGCTGGCCAACCTGTTCTCCGTGGTCCGCAGCAGCAAGGATGGCGCCAACCATGGCCTGGGCCTGTCCATCGTGCACGGCCTGGTCAAGAAGATGCAGGGCCAGATCACCTGCCGCTCCGGCAACACGGGCACCGCTTTTGAAATTCTGCTGCCCGCCCGTGGCAGCACCAGTCAAGTCGCCGGCGTGAACTCGCGGGCGATGGATTCCGTTTAAGGCCATGATGAACCTGCCTCCAGACAGCGCCGCCGCTGCCATCGACCCCAACCCGGCCACCGCCCAGATGGCCGTGGCCCTGGCCGGCGACAACTGGCCGCGCCTGCTGCTGGTGGACGACGAACCGCGCCTGCTGTCGTCGCTGTACGAACTGCTGCGCGACCGCGACTACCATCTGGTGACGGCCACCTGCGGCAGCGAAGCGCTGGCCCAGCTCAACAAGCTCAAGTTCGACCTGGTGCTGCTCGACCTGCGCCTGCCCGACATGAGCGGCCACGAGATCATGGACTTCATCAACGCCAAGGGCATAGACGGCGACGTGATCGTGATGAGCGGCGACGTGGGCATCGAGGCCGCCATCGGCGCCTTGAAGCGGGGCGCCTACGACTATCTGCGCAAGCCTTACAGCCGCGAGGAACTGCTCAAGACGGTGGAGAACGCGCTGCAGCAGCGCAAGCTGGCGCAGGACAATGCGCGCATCGCCTCCAAGCTGGAAAACTCGGAGAAGATGTACCGCTACCTGGTCGACAGCTCGCCCGACATCATCTACACCCTGAACCACGAGGGCAAGTTCACCTTCGTCAACGACCGCGCCCAGCAGCTGCTGGGCTTTACGCGCGATGAACTGATCGGCAGGCATTACTCGATCCTGGTGCACGACGAAGACCAGGAGCGGGCCCGCTACGTGTTCAACGAGCGCCGGGTGGACGAGCGGGCTTCGCGCAACGTCGAGCTGCGCCTCAAGTGCAACACGGGCAGCGGCGTCGAGCGCACCTTCAACAACACCCTGATGACGATCTCGCTCAATGCGATCGGCATGCACGTTCCCGACCAGGACATCAAGCAGCGCGAGTTCTTCGGCACCTACGGCGTGGCACGCGACATCACGGACCGCAAGCGGGCCGAGGAAGTGATTTCCTACCAGGCCTACCACGACATCCTGACCGACCTGCCCAACCGCATGCTGTTCAAGGACCGCCTGGGCCTGGCCGTGATCCAGGCCAAGCGCAAGCTGACGGAACTGGCCGTGATGTTCGTCGACCTGGACCGCTTCAAGCTGGTCAACGACACGCTGGGCCACGTCAAGGGCGACGAGCTGCTGCAGCAGGTGGCGCTGCGCCTGAAGGATTGCCTGCGCCGGGGCGACACGCTGGCGCGCCAGGGCGGCGACGAATTCACCATCGTGCTGCCCGAGCTGCGCGACCGCCAGGACGCCAAGTCCATCGCCGACAAGTTCCTGGAAAGCCTGCACAAGCCGTTCGACCTCGACGGGCATGAAGTGCACATCTCGGCCTCGATCGGCATCGCCATCTACCCCAGCGACGGCGAGACCATCGACGAACTGCTGCGCCACGCCGACATCGCCATGTACCAGGTCAAGGCGCTGGGCAAGAACGGCCACAGCTTCTATCACAACTCCATGCTCGACGTGTCGCACCAGAAGATCGCGCTCGAACAGAGCCTGCGCAAGGCGCTCGAGCAGAACGAGCTGGAAATGTACTACCAGCCGCAGGTGGACGTGGCCACCGGCCGCATCATCGGCGCCGAAGGCCTGATGCGCTGGAACCACCCGCAGCGCGGCCTGCTGTCGGCCGGCGAGTTCCTGCCGTTCGCCGAGGAGAACGGCCTGATGCTGCCGATCTCGGACTGGATGCTGGGCGCCCTGTGCCGCGACCTGCTGCTGTGGAACGCGGCCGGCGGCGACGCCATCCGCCTGTCGCTGAACCTGTCGCCCCAATACCTGGACCGGGGCGACTTTTTCGAGAAGATGCGCGGCGCGCTGACCCGCTACGGCATTTCGCCGGCCCAGATCGAAGTGGAGATCACGGAGAACATCTGCATCCGCAATCCGCAGTACGCCATCGAACAGTTGAACAAGCTGTGCCAGCTGGGCGTGTCGGTGGCGATCGACGATTTCGGCACCGGTTACTCCTCGCTGTCGTACCTGCACCGCTTCCCCATCCACACCATCAAGATCGACCAGTCCTTCGTCAAGGAGATCCACGACGAGCAGGGCCACTATCCGGTGATCCTGGCCATCATCTCGATCGCGCGCGGGCTGGGCCTGCACCTGGTGGCCGAGGGCGTGGAGACGGAGGTGCAGGCGCGCTATCTGGAAGCGAACGGCTGCACCACCATGCAGGGCTATCTGTACCACCGGCCCATCTCGCTGTCGCACTTCATCCACGTGCTGCAGGAGCAGAACCGCCTGAGCGTCTCGCCCAGCGTCGCCCCCATGATGCAGGCGCCGGCCATGATCGCCATCCAGGCCTGATCCACTATGCAGAAATACCGCCCGACCGAGGCCGACGCTTCCGCCGGCAGCACCTACACCGCCGAATACCTGCGGGTGCGGGCGCTGGCCGAACGGGGCGTGGCCAATGCCCAGCACAGCCTGGGCTTCATGTACTTCAACGGCCAGGGCGTGGAGCAGAGCTATGAGCTGGCCGTGGCCTGGTATCGCCAGGCCGCCAACGCGGGGCTGGAGCATGCCCAGTACAACCTGGGCGTGATGTACCAGAAGGGCCAGGGCGTGGAGCAGGATTACCTGGAGGCGGCGCGCTGGTACCAGCTGGCGGCCGAACAGGGCTACGCGGCGGCCCAGTACAACCTGGGCTGGCTGTACGCCAAGGGCCAAGGCATCGCGCAGGACAGCGCCCAGGCCATGCACTGGTTCAGCAAGGCGGCCGACCAGGGCGACGCCGGGGCCCAGAACAACCTGGGCATGATGTACGACACGGGCAAGGGCGTGCCGCAGGACTTTCGCCAGGCCATCTACTGGTACCGCAAGGCGGCCGAGCAGGGTTATGCCCGCGCCCAGTTCAATCTTGGCCTGCGCTATGACAATGGCCAGGGCGTGCCGCAGGACGTGGGCCAGGCCATGGCATGGTTCCGCAAGGCGGCCGACCAGGGCTACGCGCCGGCCCAGTTCAACCTGGCGCTGCGCTTCGACAAGGGCGACGGCATCGCCCAGGACAGCCAGAAGGCCATCCTGTGGTACCGCCGCGCGGCCGAACAGGAGCACGCCAGCTCCCAGTTCAACCTGGGCCTGATCTACGACAACGGCCAGGGCGTGCCGCGCGACGAGAGCAAGGCGCTGGACTGGTACCGCAAGGCGGCCGAGCAGGGCCACGCGGCGGCCCAGAACAACCTGGGCCTGCGCTACGACCACGGCCAGGGCGTGGACCAGGATTACGAACAGGCCCAGTTCTGGTACCGGAAGGCGGCCGAGCAGGGCTTCCCGGCCGCCCAATATCACCTGGCCATGCTGTACGACTGCGGTCATGGCGTGCTGCTGGACGCGCAGGAAGCCATCTTCTGGTATCGCAAGGCGGCCGACCAGGGCCACCTGCGGGCCCAGTTCGACCTCGGCCTGCGCTACGAGAACGGGCAAGGCGTGCCGCAGGACTTGCGCAAGGCGCTGTCCTGGTATCGCCGCGCCGCCGAGCAGGATTACGCGGCGGCCCAGTACATGCTGGGCCGGCTGCACGACAGCGACGACGGTCCCGCGCCCGACTGCGTGCAGGCCAGCGACTGGTACCGCAAGGCGGCCGAACAGGGCCACACGCTGGCCCAGTTCGCGCTGGCGCTGCGCTACGACACGGGGCATGGCCTGGCCCGCGACTATGCCCAGGCCCAGCACTGGTATCTGCAGGCGGCCCGCCAGGGGCACACCCGGGCCCAGCTCAACCTGGGTCTGATGCTGCTGGCCGGCCAGGGAGCGCCGGCCGACGCGGCCCAGGCCTGGATGTGGCTGTCGATGGCGGAGCGGGCCGGCGCACCGGCCGCCGCCAAATACCGCCAGGCCGCCGCCGCCCGCCTGGACCCGGCCGGCCTGGCCCGCGCCCGCGAACAGCTGGAGCTGCTGCCCGGCTGACCCCACGCTAAAGAGTTTGCTGTTTCCTGCCGTTAATTACGCGACAACCACGAAACCCCTGACGGCTCGCGGCGCTTGCGCGCGGCGGCCATATGCCCATCCATGCAGATCAACAGCAATCTGTCGGCCCTGTTTGCCCAGCGCAGTTATGCGCGGGCAGGGACGGCGCTGGGCACCACCTTGGAGCGGCTGGCCAGCGGGCAGCGCGTCAATTCGGCGCGCGACGACGCGGCCGGACTGGCCATCGGCGCGCGCCTGACGGCCGGCGTGCGCGGTGCGCAGCGGGCGGCCCAGAACGTCAACGACGGCATCGCCCTGCTGCAGGTGGCCGACGGTGCCATGGATCAGATCGTGAACAATTACCAGCGCATCCGCGAACTGGCGGTTCAGGCCGCCAACGATACCAACAGCGTGCTCGATCGCAAAGCCATCCAGCAAGAGGCCGACGCCCTGGTGAAGTCGAATCTCGACATTGCCAGCCGGGCAACGTACAACCAGTTGAACCTGCTGGACGGTTCCTACCGGACCCAGTTGCAGGTGGGGGGGCAGGCCGGCGACGTGATCAACGTGGACATCCCCGCCGCCTACCGCACCGGCCTGGAGGGGGCGGTGCAGGTCGACGTGCCGGAGCAGCAGGTCAAGCTGAGCGGCCAGGTGGCGACGGCCCTGCAAGCGGGCGACCTCACCCTGAACGGCACGGCCGTGGGGGCGGCCGTGGCCGGCGGCGCGCCGGGCCAGGGCGCCGCCAGCGCCTGGGCCGCGGCGGCCGCCATCAACGCCGCCACCGGCAACCTGGCACCGCCGGCGCAGAGCGTAACGGCCAGCGCCGTCACCACCGTCACGGGCAACGTGGCCGGCAGCGCCAATATCCCGGCCGGCGGGGTGTCGATCAACGGCGTGGGCCTGGGCCCCATCACGGGCGCCAACGCCGGCGCGCTGGCCGCCAGCGCGGCGGCCGCCATCGCGGGCGCGGCCGGCGCCACAGGCGTGACGGCCAGCGTCAGCGGCGGTACGCTGACACTGACGGCGGCCGACGGCCGCGACATCACCATCGCCTCCGCCGGCGGTCCGTACGCGGGCCTGCTGGGCCTGGCCAATGTCACCAATGCCGGCACCCTCACCGTGCAGGACGCGGCCAGCGGCAGCGCCCACAGCCTGCTGGTCGGGGGCGCCAATCCTGCCGCCGTGGGCTTGACGGCCGGCGCCCATGGTTCCACCACGACCGGCAACACGGTCACCGTGCTGGAATCGGCCGACGCCGGCGGCGACCCGCCGCTCGACCTGTCCAGTTTTTCCGGCGCCACCAGCGCCCTCGATTTCATCGACAGCAAGCTCGACAGCAGCAACGCCATCCGCGCCCAGCTCGGCGCGCTGGAGAACCGCCTGCAGCTGGCCTATGACGGCGCCATCGGCACCGGCACCAATCTGGCGGCGGCCCGTTCGCGCATCCTCGACACCGACTACGCCAGCGAGACGGCGCAGCTGACCCGCAGCCAGATCCTGCAACAGGCCGCCGCCTCCATGGTGGCGCAGGCCAACGCCACGCCGCAGCAGGCCCTGTTGCTGTTGCGCTAGGCGCCGCGGTCCGGGCCGGCCTGCGCGCCGCCTGTGCGCTGCCGCCACCCCGCCGGCGATGCGGCGCACGTGACTATTCGTGAGTATCCTGGCCGCGAAAGCGGACATACTGATGCAAGCGTCCAAGTGCTCACGGCGCCTACTTCGGGTGACTTCTATGATGCCAAGCAACTTGTCGGAACCTCAGTTCGGTTTGCCATCCCCCAGACTGCCGTTCCGCTTGCCGCTCATGTTGCTGGCCAGCGCCTTTGTCGTGCTGGTGTGCGTATCGTTGATCGCGGTGCAGGCCTGGCTCACGGTACGGGCCCGTACCGTGAAGTTGGACGAGTCCAGCGTGGCCGCGGCCAACCTGGCCGAAGCGGTGGCACAGCACGCCTACGATACGATCAAGGAGGCCGATACCGCCCTGGTCGGGCTGGTGGAGCGGCTCGAACACGACGGCCAACCGGAGCCGACACTGGCCCGCCTGCACCAACTGTTGGTGCATCGCGTCGCCGAACTGACGCAGCTGCATGGCATATTCGTCTATGGCGCCGACGGGAGCTGGCTGGTCAATTCCCAACCGACCCTGCAGCGCAACCTGAACAACGCGGACCGGGCCTATTTCATCCATCACCGCGAGCATGCGGACCGCAACGTGTACATCGGCCCGCCAGTGCGCAGCAAATCCACCGGGGACTGGATCATCACGGTCTCGCGCCGCTACAACCGGCCGGACGGCTCCTTTGGCGGGGTGGTGCTGGCCACGATCAGCATGGATTACTTCCTGCAGTACTTCCAGCGCTTCAAGATCGGGCACGACGGCGCCATCTTCCTGGCACTGGACAACGGCATCATGCTGGTAAGGCGCCCCTACAATGAAATATCGCTGGGCCGGGATATTTCCAAATTGCCCTTGTTCCACGACTATTTGCCGCGCGGGCCGGTGGGCACCGTCATGTTCACATCGGCGCAGGACGGTATTACCCGCATCAACAGCTATCGGCGCCTGGAGCATTACCCGCTGGTGGTCTCCGCCGCGCTGTCGAAGGACGAGGTGCTGGCCCAATGGCGCTCCGATGCCTATCTGCACAGCAGTGCCGTGCTGGTGGTGACGGCAGGGTTGGGGCTGCTCGGTTTCCGCCTCGTGCGCCAGATCCGGTTGCGGATGCAGGCGGAGGCCGAGCTGGTAAAGGCGCGCAATTCGCTCGAGACCCTCAATCAAACGCTGGAGCGGCTGGCCATGCAGGATGGCTTGACGGGATTGGCCAATCGCCGCCAGTTCGACCTGTCGCTGAAAGATGAGTTCAGCCGGGCGATGCGCAGCGCCAGTTCGCTGGCGCTGATCATGATCGATGTCGACTGCTTCAAGCAATACAACGACATTTACGGCCACGCGGCCGGCGATGAATGCTTGAAGGCGATAGGGAAAGTGGTGGCCGAAAAGCAATACCGGCCGGGCGATGTCGTGGCCCGCTACGGTGGTGAGGAACTGGTGGTGCTGTTGCCCGGCACCGATGTGGCCGGCGCGCTGGTGGTGGCCGAACACATCCGGGCGGCGATCGAGGATCTGGAACTGAACCATACCGGCAACGCCGCCGGCCACGTGACGGTCAGCGCCGGGGTCGAAGCGTTCGCCCCCGTGCGCCATGAGAGCGAGCCCGTCGACCTGATCAAGGCGGCCGATTCCGCCCTGTACCAGGCCAAGTCGCGGGGCCGCAACCGGGTCTATGCCACGGTGATTGATCTGGATCTGCATCCGGCTTGATTTTGCTCATAGAAATATTTCTTAGTGGAATTATTATTTATTTCTGGCATTGTTTCCCCTATATAATAGTTACACTATTTATATTTCGGGGGATCACGATGAAGATGAAGCAAGCAGGTGCGCTGGCGGCAGCGGCGTTGATGGTGGCGGCGCTGGCCGGATGTGCGACGGAAAGCTCGCAGGCGGTGGCGGTGCCCACGGTGGCCAGCGCGGCGCGGCCTTACACGGGCGTCCGTACGCTGGTGGCCGTCGGCAAGTTCGACAACCGCTCCAGCTTCATGCGCGGCATCTTCTCGGACGGCGTGGACCGTCTGGGCGGCCAGGCCAAGACCATCCTGATCGCCCACCTGCAGCAGACCAACCGCTTCAACGTGCTGGATCGCGACAACCTGCAGGAACTGAAGCAGGAAGCGGACTTCAAGAAGCAGGGCCAGGCCATCAAGGGCGCCGACTTCGTCGTCACGGGCGACGTGACCGAATTCGGCCGCAAGGAAGTGGGCGACCACCAGCTGTTCGGCATCATGGGCCGCGGCAAGACCCAGGTGGCCTATGCCAAGGTCACGCTCAACATCGTCAATATCGCCACCTCGGAAGTGGTGTACTCGACCCAGGGCGCGGGCGAATACAGCCTGTCCAACCGTGAAATCCTCGGCTTTGGCGGCACCGCCAGCTACGACGCCACGCTCAACGGCAAGGTGCTGGACCTGGCCATGCGCGAAGCGGTGGACCATCTGGTGGCCGGCGTGGAAGCGGGCGCCATGTCCGCCCATAAGCAATAAGGTGGGCGCCATGAAGCAAACCATGTTCAAGCCGCTGGCCGCGGCCCTGGCCGCCGCCGCCATCCTGAGCGGCTGCGCCTCGGCGCCCAAGACCATGTACCAGTGGGGCGGCTATCAGCCCCAGGTCTACGAGCACTTCAAGGGCGGCAGCCCGGACCAGCAGATCGCCGTGCTGGAGAAGGATTTGCAGACCATCGGCGCCAAGGGCAATATGCCGCCGCCGGGCTACCACGCCCATCTGGGCCTGCTGTACGCGCTGGCCGGCCGCCAGGACCAGGTGGCCACCGAGTTCGAGACGGAAAAGAAGCTGTTCCCGGAATCGGCCGCCTACATGGACTTCCTGCTGAAAAAAGCCAAGAAAGACGAGAAATAAGATGCTGAAACGAGTGATGAAACTGGCCGCCTGCCTGATGCCGGCCATGCTGGCCGTGGGCTGCGCGACGCACCAGGCCAAGCCCTACGACTACACGGCCTTCAAGGCGGCCAAGCCCCGTTCCATCGTGGTGCTGCCGCCGCTGAACACGTCGCCGGAAGTGACGGCCGGCTACACCGTCCTGTCGCAGGTGACCTATCCGCTGGCCGAGGCGGGCTACTACGTGCTGCCGGTGGCGCTGGTGGACGAGACCTTCAAGCAGAACGGCCTGAGCACGGCGGCCGACATCCACGCCGTCGACACGCAGAAGCTGCGCAGCATCTTCGGCGCCGACGCCGCGCTGTACGTGACGGTCACCAATTTCGGCGCCAGCTACACGGTGCTCGACAGCGTGGTGACGGTGGCGGCCAACGCCAGGCTGGTGGACCTGAAGACGGGCGCGACGCTGTGGACGGGCCAGGCTTCGGCCACCAACAACGAAGGCAACAACAACAACAGCGGCGGCCTGGTCGGCGCGCTGGTGGCGGCGGCCGTCAAGCAGATCATCAACAGCACGACGGATGCATCCTATCCCGTGGCCAACGTGGCCAGCCAGCGCCTGCTGGCGGCGGGGCAGAACAACGGCCTGCTGTATGGTCCCCGTTCGGCCCATTATACGCTGCAGTAAGTAAGCGCAGCAGCGGCGCCGGCCAGCGTGCCGGCGGCGCGTCGTCGCGGGCGCACGGCATCGTAATGCGGCCGTCCGCCTGCACGGCTTCGCCGCCGCCTGCACGGCGTCTCCCCGCCTGAGATCGGCTCCTGCCGTCGTCTGTTTCCTCCGCCTCCCCACGAAGTAACCTCCACCTCTTTCGTCCGTCCGCCTGGCATAGCTGCGGCAGATCAAGAAAGCCCTGGCACCCAACCGGCAATTGTTGACCGCGAGCAACTAAGACGGCGATAATTGTCAGATGTATATGAAACGGATGACACGGCACCTGGCCGCCTGGATTGCTGGCATGGCGATCCTGTTCGCCGTGCTGGCGCCCGCCGTGGGCTCGGCATTGTCGGCGCCGGCGCGCGACGGCGCGGGCGGCGGCTGGGCCGACGTCTGCCGCGCCGGCGGCGCCCGGGCCATGGCCGGGCCGGCCGGCGACGACGGGGCCTACCCGGCTCCCGTCCCGGCCATGCTGTCGCACCTGGAGCACTGCCCCTACTGCGGCAGTCACGGCCAGGGGCCGGCGCTGCCGCCACCGGCCGCCATCCTGATGGCCGTGCCTCGCGCACGGCCCGTTCACTTTCCCCGTTACCACTCAGTGCCGCGCGCCTTGCCGGTCTGGCCCGGCGCCCGCTCGCGCGCGCCGCCGCGCCACTAGTCCCCGGGCGGCCCGCCGCCGCCCGCCGTGTCCCCCGTCCGTTGCCGCCGCGCGGCGCCGCCCGACCTTGTTGGCGGCGCCGGCGTGCCGCTGCGCGCCTCAACATTTGCAAGGAAACAGCTGTGAAACGTACCGTTCTTTTTTGCGCCATCTCGGCGCTCCCCTATGCCGCCCTGGCCGACGAACTGCCGCTGGCCACCGTGATCATCACTGCCAAGGGCAGTGAAACGCCGGGCATGACCGCCGTGCCCGCCGGCGCCCTGCGCGCCCAGCAGGCCGCCACCAGCGACACGGCCAGCCTGCTGCGCGACGTGCCCGGCGTGAGCCTGTACGGCGCGGGCGGCGCCTCCAGCCTGCCCGTCATCCGCGGCCTGGCCGACGACCGCCTGCGCATCAAGGTCGATGGCATGGACTTGATCGCCTCCTGCCCCAACCACATGAACCCGGCCCTGTCCTACCTCGACCCCAGCAACGTGGCTCGGCTCAAAGTCTATGCCGGCATGACGCCCGTCAGCGTGGGCGGCGACAGCATCGGCGGCGCCATCGTGGCCGACACGCCGGCGCCCGTCTTCGCCGCCCCCGGCGCCGCCACCCTGGTCAAGGGCGAAGTGGGCGGCTTCTACCGCAGCAATGGCGACGCCACGGGCAGCAACTTGTCGGCCACGGTCGCCGGCGAAGCGCTGAGCGTGAGCTACGCCGGCTCGACGGCCAGGTCGCACAACTACCGGGCCGGCGGCGCCTTCCGCACCCAGGCCGCAACGGGCCGCGCCGGTCACGCGCTGGCGCTGGACGAAGTGGGTTCCAGCGCCTACGACACCCGCAACCACACGCTGGGCGTGGCCTGGCGCGGCGCCGGCCAGCTGCTGGAAGCGAAATTCGGCTACCAGGACTTGCCTGAGCAGCTCTATCCTAACCAGCGCATGGACATGCTGCAAAACACCCAGCGCCGCCTGAACCTGCGCTATACGGGCGAGTTCGGCTGGGGCGCGCTGGAGGCGCGGCTGTACCAGGAGAACGTCGAGCACTTCATGGACTTCGGCCCCGACAAGCAGCTGCTGTACGGCGGCCTGCCCGGCATGCCCATGCACACGGATGGCAAGACCACGGGCGGCCGGCTGGGCGCCACCATCGACCTGGACGGACGCGACCAGGCGCGCGCGGGCGTGGAATGGCAGCGCTACCGGCTCGACGACTGGTGGCCGGCCGTGCCGGGCAGCATGGGCATGGGGCCCAACACATTCTGGAACATCCACAACGGCGAGCGCGAACGCAAGGCCGTCTACGCGGAATGGGAAAAGCAGTGGCAGCCGCAGTGGACCGGGCTGCTGGGCGTGCGTTATGAACACGTGACGACCGATGCCGGCCCCGTGCACGGCTACAACCAGGCCGACTTCGGCGCGCCGCTGCCGGCGATGGACATGATGAACCAGGGCCGCGATGCGGCCGCCTTCAACGGCGCGTCGCGCGCCCGGACCGACCATAACTGGGACCTGGCGGCGCTGGGCCACTACCGCCCCGGCGCCGGCCAGGAGGTCGAATTCGGCCTGGCCCGCAAGGTGCGTTCGCCCAACCTGTACGAGCGCTACAGCTGGTCCAGCGCCGGCATGATGGCCGTCATGAACAACTATGTGGGCGACGGCAACGGCTACCTGGGCGACGTCCACCTCAAGCCCGAGACGGCCTACACGGCCAGCGTGGCGCTGGGCTGGAATGGGGCCGAACGCAGCTGGGAATTCCGGGTGGCGCCGTACTACACCCAGGTGCGCGACTATATCGACGCCGTGCCGGCCGGCCGCTACAGCGTCAACCGCTACAACGTGCTGCAGTATGCCAACCAGTCGGCCCGGCTGTACGGCGTGGACGTGTCCGGCCATATGCCGCTGGCGGCCACGGGCGCGGGCAGGTTCGGCCTCAAGGGATTGCTGAGCTACACGGATGGCCGCAACCGCGACACGGACAGCGGCCTGTACAACATCATGCCGCTCAACGGCAAGCTCACTCTCACCCATCAGCTGCAGGGCTGGGACAACAGCGCGGAACTGGTGATGGTGCGCGCCAAGCATCAGGTGTCGGCGGTGCGCAATGAGCTCGCCACGCCCGGCTACGCGCTGCTGCACCTGCGCACCAGCTACGGCTGGCAGCGGGCCAGCATCGATGTGGGCGTGGAGAACGTGTTCGACCGGCGCTACTTCCTGCCGCTGGGCGGCGCCTATCTGGGCCAGGGCAACACCATGAGCATCAACCCGGCCCTCATGCCGTGGGGGACGGCCGTGCCCGGCGCGGGCCGCTCCGTGTATGCGGGGTTCAAGCTGAAGTTCTGATGGCGGGGCTGGCGGTGGCGGTGCCACCGCTGCTTGGATGGCCCGGGGCTCGACGGCAGCATAGTGCTTGCATTGAATGTCGAGCATAGCAAAGGCCTTGCGTCCCGGGACGGCGCGCTTGCTGACGCACGAGGGGATTAGGCATAAGATATAGGCTACTTCATTGTCAAATTCGCTGTTTTCTCCTTATTAACTCGTGAACCCAATTGACCAGCTCCGTTTCTCAGTGCGCGATCTCATCAACGATGTTGAGGTTGGGCCGGCGCACGTTCCGTTAGCGCTGCTGGGGGAGTTCCAAAAGGATGTAGTTGATTTCTTGAGGGGGGCAAGCCGCGATGTGGATCCTATGCAAGTCCAAGTTTCGATTGAATCAGGTTCACTCGTGTTCGCCGCGTCAGGATTGCTTGCTGCAACAACATTATGGGCGGATCTGGCCCACATAACGTCGCCAGACGCGTTGAGCTTGATTGACCCCAAACGTGCCAGCGTATTGCAACGTTGGCACGCCGTCGCACTCGAAAATCCGAACCGAGCCTATACCATTGCGGACAAGGCAGGTCGGGCATTTTTCGTGGTGGATACCCGGACCAATTTGACGAAAATCGCCGCTATATGGGTGCAAGTTGAGAAGTATTTGCATGGGAAAATTGTCGATATAGGTGGGAAGACAAAGGCCAATGTCCACCTTGAACTTGAAAATGGCCAGACGCTGACTGTTAGCTCCAGTCATGATCTTTTGGCACAAGACGAACGAAATCGCCTTTATCGACCGGCGCTGCTACACGTAACCGCGGAGGAAAATTTGCATACGGGTGAGTTGCGCAATTTGCGCCTGTTGGCATTCGAAACCCATCAACCCAGCTATGACGACGAGGAATTCAGGCTGATGGTCGAACGAGGAACAAAGGCATGGGACGACGTAGCCAGCGCAACGGAATGGACTGACGCGCTGCGAGGCGGTTAAGCATGCTCGCCTCAGTGTTGCTGGATACGAGTTTCTTGATTTCGTTGGTTGGCAGCGGTCGCCCTAATCATCCTGTCGCGGCCAAATGCTATCGATTATTGTGAGAGGTTGCGAAACGCCGGGAGCGTGAAGGTTCGGGCCATTAAATTGGTTGATGGGTTTGATGTAAACGCCTTTCGCGTGGATGGTCAGCAAGGGCTCGATTTGGCCGACCCGAAGTGAAGTAAGCACGCCAGTCCGCTGACAAGCCATTACACCTTGGTGAGACCGGCCAACAAACTTTCGATCGCGGTAACTGGTTTGAGAAGTTGTCAACAGCATGCTATCCCGCGTAGAATGGCGGCAATGCGGGTGTAGCTCAATGGTAGAGCAGAAGCTTCCCAAGCTTACGACGAGGGTTCGATTCCCTTCACCCGCTCCAATCGATGTGACAACAAGCGAGTTGTTCCGGTTCACATGCTTCCTCTCGCCAAAGCGTCGGCCGCGCGCCCGATGCCTTTTCTTTCATGTTGACCGTGCCGGCGCCGGCCTGGCGCGCTGCCTGGTGCTGCCTGTGGGCGGCGTTGCTGTTGATGACGTTCTGCCTGCCCGCCCGCGCCGCCGACGAGACCATCCTGGTGGTGGAAAGCTACAACGCCGAAATGCAATGGGATGCCAACTACAAGGAGGCATTGCAGGAGGCGCTGGGTAAGAAATACCGGCTCGAATATTTTCAGATGGATACCAAGCGCCTGCCCAAGGAGCAGCACGCGGCCATGGCGGACAAGGCCTGGGCCGCCTACCTGGCCTTGCACCCGGTGCTCGTCATCCTGGGCGACGACGCGGCCCTCAAGCTGCTGGCGCCGCGCCTGGGCGCCACCACCACGCCCGTAGTCTATCTGGGCATCAACAACAATCCGCGCGAATACTTCGACGCCAAGCTCACCAGGAACATCACGGGTGTGCTGGAGCGGCCCATCCTGAAGCGCAACATCGCGCTCGTCACGGAACTGCTGCCCAAGACCAGGCGGGCGCTGGTGCTGTTCGATATGGACATCACGTCCCAGGTGGTGCGGCAGGAAACGTTTGAGGGCAAGTCCAGGCAGCTGATCGGCGGCACCACCGTCGAGCTCAAACTGGTGGGCCAGTGGGAGCAATGGCAGGCCGAAGTGCTGAACGCGAAAGACAACTACGACGTCATCTTCGTCGGCCTGTATCAGGCCTTGCACGACGGCGCCGGCAAGAGCGTTAACACGACGGACCAGGTGGCGCGCTGGACGGCGGCCCACACGCCGGTGCCCACCTTCGGCTTCTGGGACTGGGCCGTGGGTCCGGAAAAGACCATCGGCGGGCTGGTGCTGTATGGCCGCGACCAGGGCCGGGCCGCGGCCGAAATCGCGCTCAAGATCCTGTCCGGCACGCCGCCGGAACGGATCTATCCCGTCACGGCCGACCGCGGCAAATTCCTCTACAGCAAAAAGCAGCTGCAGCGCTACCACATCACCCTGCCGGAAAAGATCGCGGCCGAAGCCAGCTACACGGATTGAGAGGACGGTCGTATTCATGAACGTGTGCGATGGTAAGGACTGCTGCGGCGCGCAAGCGGCGCCGGGCGGGCCGGATAAGCCGGACAAGCCAGATAAGCCAGATACGCCGGATAGACCCGCTACGCCTCCGGCGCCCAGCGTTCCTGACGCCGCCGGCCCCGAGCAGGCCGTGTTCCTGATCCAGAACATGGATTGCCCCACCGAGGAAAAGCTGATCCGTGGCCGCCTGGGCCAGATGGCCGGCGTGGAGTCGCTGCAATTTAACTTGATGCGGCGCGAGCTGACCGTGGGCCACCGCCTGCCATCCATCGCTCCCCTGGTGGCGGCGCTGAGCGCGCTGGACATGGCGCCGGCCGTCGTCTCCAGTTCGCAGGACGGCGCCGCCACGCCCGCGCCTCCGCGGCCTGCCGATGGCACGCTGCCATTCGGCTTGCCGTCCTGGCTGCCGCTGGCCGTGTCCGGGGTGGCGGCGCTGGGCGCGGAGATCGCGGCCTGGAGCACAGGTGATGAACGTGGCTGGCCCGTGCTGGCACTGGCGCTGACGGCCATCGCCTGCGGCGGCCTGGGCACGCTGAAGAAGGGCTGGATCGCGCTGCGCAACCTGTCGCTGAACATGAACTTCCTGATGTCGCTGGCCATCCTGGGCGCGCTGGCCATCGGCCAGTGGCCGGAGGCGGCCATGGTGATCTTCCTGTTCTCGCTGGCAGAACTGATCGAGGCCCGTTCGCTCGACCGCGCCCGCCACGCGATCCGCAGCATGATGGCGCTCACGCCCGACGCGGCCACCGTGCAGGCGCCGTCGGGCGCGTGGCTGCGCGTGGCGGCGGCCGACGTGCAGCCGGGCGCGCTGGCGCGTGTGATGCCGGGCGAGCGCATCGCGCTGGACGGCGTGGTGGCGGCCGGCGAAAGCGCCGTCAACCAGGCGCCCATCACGGGCGAGAGCATGCCGGTGATCAAACTGCCCGGCGATACCGTGTTCGCCGGCACCATCAACGAACAGGGCACGTTCGACTACACGGTGACGGCGCCGCAAAGCGAGTCTACGCTGTCGCGCATCGTGCGCAGCGTGCAGCAGGCGCAGGGCGAGCGCGCCCCCACCCAGCGCTTTGTCGACCGTTTCGCGGCGACCTACATCCCGGTGGTGGTGGCGCTGGCCGTGCTGGTCGCCGTGGTGCCGCCCGTCGTGGCGGGCGCCGACGCCCATGCCTGGTTCTACAAGGCGCTGGTGCTGCTGGTGATCGCCTGCCCCTGTGCGCTCGTCATCTCCACCCCGGTGACGGTGGTCAGCGGCCTGGCCGCGGCGGCGCGCCAGGGCATCCTGGTCAAGGGTGGCATCTACCTGGAACTGGGGCGCAGCCTGAAGGCCGTTGCGCTGGACAAGACCGGTACGCTCACGCTGGGCACGCCGCAGGTGACCGATGTGGTGGTACTGCCCGGCGGCGAGCGGAGCGCGCCGCTGCGCGACGCGGCCAGCCTGGCGGCGCTGTCCACCCATCCCGTGTCGCGCGCGCTGGCGCAGCACTGGCACGGCGGGCAGCATGGCGCGGCGCTGGCGCCGGTCGTGCGTTTCGAGGCGCTGCAGGGACGCGGCATCCGGGGCGAGGTGGATGGCGCCATACTTTACCTGGGCAATGCGCGGCTGGTGCGGGAACTGGGCCTGCAAGATGAGGCGCTCGATACCACCCTGCGTGCGTTGGAGCGCGACGGCAAGAGTGTGGTCGTGCTGTGTTCCGCCACGGCAGCGCTGCTGGTGGTGGCGGTGGCCGACACGGTGCGCGCCACCAGCGCGGAGGCGGTGGCGCAGTTGTGCGCGCTGGGCGTGCGGGTGGTGATGCTGTCGGGCGATAACGTGGAGACGGCGCAGGCGGTCGGCGCCCGGCTTGGCATCGCCGACGTGCGCGCCGGCCTGCTGCCCGACGATAAGCTGCGCGTCATCGCCGCGCTGGCGGCGCAACACGGCGAGGTGGGCATGGTGGGCGACGGTGTGAACGATGCGCCGGCGCTGGCCAAGGCCGCCATCGGCTTCGCCATGGGCGCGGCCGGCACCGACACGGCAATGGAAACGGCCAACGTGGCGCTGATGGACGACGACCTGCGCAAGGTGGCGTACTTCATCCGCCTGAGCGCGCGCACGCACGCGATCCTGCTGCAGAACATCGTGCTGGCGCTGGCGATCAAGGCCGTGTTCCTGGTGCTGGCGGTGGCCGGCTATTCGACCTTGTGGATGGCCGTGTTCGCGGACATGGGCGTGAGCCTGATGGTGGTCGTCAACGGCCTGCGGCTGCTGCGCGGTCCCGCGCCCTAGTCCGCCTTCGCTCCCGCTTTCGGCCGGGGACGCAGTGCACTACGGTTCCTTGCCCGGTGCGCCCGATGCGCCCAGCAGCTGGGCAAATTGCACCAGGTCCGGGGCGGCCATGTCGGAGATGGCCGCGTACTGCATGCCGCCCTGCGTCCAGCGCAGCAGCTGGTAGCCCTGCCGTACGCTGGCCCGCGGCGGCTGGGCACTGGCGGCCGGCGCCGGCCATTCGTACAGGTTGAGCACATGCTTGCGGTGCCGGTAGGCCAGCGCCGCCACGGGCCGCTGGCGGATGTAGTCGAGCCGGCCGCCGATCAATGGGTAACCCTGCGCGGCCAGGTCGGTCACCGGCGGCGCGAAATCGAGTTTGCCCGTGAACCACGGCTTGACGGTGTGCTGGTCGGTCGATGCTACGTCCGTCAGGTGATCCGGCAGCAGCGAGCGGAAATGGCTGGCCACCAGTTCCTGTTCCAGCTGCTCGGCGGGCGATGGCTGCGCCAGGTACAGCCCCAGCGTGACGGCAAAGGCGGCCGTGCTGACGGCGGCGGCGCCCAGGTTGATCCAGGTCCACGGCCAGCGCGACAGGATGGCGGCGCGGCGCGGACGCGGTGGCGTCTGCCGTTGTCCCTGTACCTGCCGTTGCCCCTGGCTCTGCTGTTCCTGCTGACGCTCCCGTTCCCGATCCAACTTCTGCGCTTGCTCCTGCTCTTGCCCTCGCACTTGCTGCAAGGCGTTCTCGATGCGATGGCGCAGGTGCGGCGGCGCCGCGTAGCGCGTGGCTTGCTGCGCCAGCGTGCCGCGCAGCTCCGTCAGCTGCGCCAGCGTTGCGCGGCAGTCGGCGCAGCCGGCCAGGTGCGACTCCAGCTGCAGGGCGCCGGCCGGGTCCAGCTCGTCATCGAGCCAGGCCGGCATCCAGTGTTGCGATTGCGTGCATTCCATCCTAGTCTCCAGCCGTGTCGCGTTGCAGGTACGACAGCAGCAGCTTGCGCGCGCGCGCCAGGCGCGACATCACCGTGCCGATGGGGATGTCCGCCACTTCGGCTATCTGCTTGTATGACAGCTCGTCCATTTCCTTCAGCACCAGCACTTCCCGGAACGCCGGCGGCAGCTGGCGCAGCGCCTGGTTGACGCTGCGGCCCACGTCGCGGCTGGCCACGATGCCGGCCGGGTCGGTGCCCGCTTCCTGCACCAGCAGTTCGTCGCCGTCCGCGCCGTGCAGCGCTTCGTCGAAGCTGACGTCGCCCTGCTGCGGGCGGCGGTCGCGCAGCGCCGTGTAGAAGGTATTGCGCACGATGGTTAGCAGCCAGGCGCGCGCATCGCCGCCCCGGTAGCTGTCGGCAAAGCGGTAGGCGCGCAGGTAGGCGCTCTGCACCAGGTCGTCCGCATCGTGCGGATCGCGCGTGAGCCAGCGTGCCAGGTTGTAGGCCGCATCCAGGTGCGGCATGGCCAGCTTTTCAAACCGTGCCGCTTTGTCGTCGTCGCCCAAATGCTTGTCCATCGTAGTCGTCCCGCAGATGAAGACTCGGTGTGGTGCGCTTTTATTCCCGTGAAAAAAATATAGCGTCCGGCGGGAATAGGAACGGGGCGCGGCCGGTTTGATGTTGTGTGGGCCGCTTGCCTGGTTGCTCAGATTATCACAGGCAGGCGGACGCCGAATTTCAATCAACCAGATGGAGGACAACATGATCGATCGCAGGAGTTTCCTGAGGCTGGGCGCCGTGGGCGGGGGCGCCGTCTTCATGTCCGGCCTGTACGGCAAGGCATGGGCGGCAGGGCAGGGCAACGAGGACTTTTATTTTGTCCAGCTGTCCGATGCGCACTGGGGTTACCGCGGGCCGGCCAACCCGGAGTCGCAGAACACGCTGCGCCAGGCGGTGGCGGCCGTCAACGCGCTGCCGCACAAGCCGGACTTTATCGTCTTCACCGGCGACCTGACGCACAGCACGGACGACCCGGCCGAGCGCCGCAAGCGCATGACGGAGTTCAAGCAGATCGTGGCCGGGCTGGAAGTGAAGCAGGTACATTTCCTGCCGGGCGAGCACGATGCTTCGCTCGACCAGGGCGCCGCGTTCCAGGAGCTGTTCGGCCCAACCCATTACAGCTTCGACCACAAGGGCGTGCATTTCATCGCGCTCGACAACGTATCCGATCCGGGCGCCCGCATCGGCGAGGCCCAGCTGGCGTGGCTCAAGGCCGACCTGGCGGCCCGGCCGAAGGATGCGCCCATCGTCGTGCTGACGCACCGCCCGCTGTTCGACCTGGAGCCCAAGTGGGACTGGGCCACGCGCGACGGCGCGCAGGCGGTGGAGTTGCTGATGCCGTATCCGCAGGTGACCGTGTTCTATGGCCACATCCACCAGGAGCATCACCGGATGACGGGCCATATCGCCCACCATGCCGCCAAATCGCTGATCTTCCCGCTGCCGGCGCCCGGTTCGCAGGCGACGCGTACGCCGCTGCCATGGGACCCGGCGGCGCCAGGCAAGGGGCTGGGCTTCCGCGAGGTGGATGCCGAACCGCGCCAGGCGGCCTACCAGATCACCGAACTGCCGGTAACGAAAGGATGAATCATGCAAGCATCGGATAAGCAAACATCGGGCAGGCAGGCGGCAAGACGCCGCTTCCTGCTGGGCGCACCGCTGGCCGCGTCGGCGCTGCTGCTGGGCGCGGCCCAGGGCAAGGCGGTCAAGGAGAGGGTCATCAAGGTCGAGGCCCGCAAGTTCCGCTTCTCGCCCAACGTGATCGAGGTGCGCCAGGGCGAGGCCGTGGTGCTGGAATTGCGGGCGCTGGACTTTGCCCACGGCTTCAACATCCCGGAACTGCAGACGCGCATCGACCTGGTGCCGGGCAAGGCGGTCAAGCTTCGGCTGCAGCCGGCGCAGGCCGGCCGCTTCGGCTTCCTGTGCGATAACTTCTGCGGCGCCGGCCACGAGGAGATGGCCGGCACGCTGGTGGTGACGGCCTGACGGCGCGGCGGCATGATGGCGCGGCGCGCAGCGGCGCAGGGCGGAGCTGGCCGTCTGGCCGTCCGGCCGTCTGGTTGGTCGTCGCCGTGGACGCGGCTGATATAATGCCGGGTGAAAGCAGCCCGGCTGCCGGCCGTTGCGCCACCCGTACCGTTATATGCCCGTTCAGCGGGCATTCCTTTTTACCGATAGATTCCGCATCCCATGTCTTCTGATACGCCCAACAACGGCCCTGCACGGCCTATGCTGTACGACCCGACCGAACACCGCATCCGCAGCTTCGTCACCCGCGCCGGCCGCCTGTCGACCGCGCAGGCGCGCGCGCTGGAGGAACTGGGCCCGCAATTCATGATCGAGTACAGCAAGACGCCGCTCGACTACGAACAGGCCTTCGGCCGCAAGGCGCCGGTGGTGCTGGAAATCGGCTTCGGCATGGGCGGCACCACGGCCCACATTGCGCAGGCGATGCCGGACAAGGACTTCATCGGCGTGGAAGTGCATACGCCGGGCGTAGGCAGCCTGCTCAAGCTGATCGGCGAACAGGGCCTGACCAACCTGAAGGCGATCCAGCACGACGCGGTGGAAGTGCTGAACCAGATGATCCCGGACGGCTCGCTGCACGGCGTGCACATCTTCTTCCCCGACCCGTGGCACAAGGCGCGCCACAACAAGCGGCGCCTGATCCAGGGACCGTTCGTCAAGCTGCTGGTGCAGAAGCTGGCCGTGGGCGGCTACCTGCATTGCGCCACCGACTGGGAAGACTACGCGGTGCAGATGCTGGAAGTGCTGGGCGCGGAAGAGGGCCTGCAGAACACGGCCGACGGCTATGCACCGCAGCCGGCCTACCGTCCGCTCACCAAGTTCGAAAACCGCGGCCTGAAGCTGGGCCACGGCGTGTGGGACCTGGTCTTCACCAAGAAGTAAACGGGATAACGGCAGCATCGTTCCCGCGCGGCCGGGAGCGCATGCCTGCCGACGATAGCGCCGCTCAGTCCAGCGGCTCGATATCGAGCACCACCACATAGGCCAGGTGGCGGCCCTGCCACATGCTGCCGCCGCGCACCTGCGCATCGCAAGTGGTGGGCTGGCCTTCAATCTCCTTGAACTTCAGGCGCTGGCGGAATTGCAGCCCTTCCTTCGGCGCCAGATAGCCCGCCATGCGGCCATCGATAAACACCGCCACCGCCGTATTCTCATAAGCATTCTGATCGTCCGGCACCAGCGTGGCCAGGTAGGGGACGGCGGCCGCCTGTTCGCCATGGTCGCCGGCCAGTTCTTTCAGCGTGGCCTGGTAGCGCGATTCGTTCACCACCTCGACCAGGAAGCGGCCCTTGTCGGACCAGTGCAGGGCCGGCGCCGCCGCCGGCAGCTGGGGCACGTACGGCCCGGCCGCGCGCGCCGGCAGGGGCGCCGGCTTGGCGGGGTTGGTCTTGATGATGGCGTAGACCAGCAGCGCCGTCACGGCGACGATCAGCAGGGGGAGGGCGTATTCCATGGCGGGCTTGTTCGGGTAAAGGCCGTCATCTTAACGGAAGCGCGGTCTTCCTACCCGTTTTTCCCGTCAAGCCTATCCGCTCCGCGTTTCCCCTGTGGTTTTGTGTGAGGCTTGCGCGGGGCATGGCGCGCTATGATGTCGCCAGGTTAATTTCTTCATGAATTTTTTTCATGATCGCTACCCTGTTGTAATTGTCCGAGCGGAATCGGGCTATGGTTGAATTCAGGCCGCCGCTCGCATACCCTGAACGTCATCCGCTTTTTTCGTTGGCGGCCGATGTCGATGCTCCGTTCGCCGTGCCCGCGCCGATCCCTGGTCCGGCGCCCTAGCCCAAGGAGGTAGTCATGTCTGAACTTCGATTGGATGTTCCGTTGCTGGCGCAGGAAAAGTCCATGTGCTGCTGGCATACCAGCGCCATGATGATCTGGCTGTATTGGCAGGGCAAATCGGGCCGGCAAGGCCCCATGAACACCGTCATTCCCGTCTATAACGACAACACGGGTTTGGCCGTCTCGGCCCAGGCTTTTATTACGCTAGCGGGCAAGACGGGGTTGAATCGCCTGCCTTCCAAGAACACCTACAGCAACGACGACCTGCTGGCACTGCTGAAGGCCCAGGGGCCGCTGTGGTGCGCCGGCACCTGGTACGGATTCGGCCACGTGATCGTCCTCACGGGCGTGAGCAATGGCCAGGTGTACCTGAACGACCCCGATCGCGGCGTGCGCAAGACCGGCACGCTGACCTGGTTCAACCAGAAGCTGCTGAACGGGCTCGATGGCTGCATGATGGCCAAGGATCCCAACGCCTATTGATTGTCCGCGGGGCGCCGGCGCCGGGCGTCGGCGTCGGGTTGCTGACGCCTAGTCCATCTCCGAGATCATGGCGACCAGTTCCTCGCCATAGGAGGCCAGCTTCTTCTCGCCCACGCCCGACACCCCGCGCAGCTCGGCCAGCGAGGTGGGACGGGCCTTGGCGATCTCGCGCAGCGTGGCGTCGACGAAGATCACATAGGCCGGCACGTTGTGGGCGCGCGCCGTCTCCACCCGCCACCAGCGCAGCTTGTCGAAGATGGCCTGTTCGCGCGGCGACAGGTCGCTCTCCACGTAACCCTTGGAGGCCGTGGTGGGGCGCTTCTGCTTGACCGGCTTCTGGTACTGGCGCAGCTGCACCTTCTGGCCGCCCTTCAGCACGGGGCGCGCGGCGTCGGTCAGCTTGAGCGAACTGTATTGTTCGTGGTCCACCGTCACCAGCCCCAGCGCGATCACCTGGCGCAGGATGGCGCGCCATTCCTGCTCGCTGCGGTCGGCGCCGATGCCGAACACGGAAAGCGAGTCGTGGTGCCAGGTCTTGATGCGTTCCGTCTCCACCCCGCGCAGCACCTCGATCACATGGCCGGCCGCGAAGCGCTGGTCGACCCGGTAGATGGCCGACAGCAGCTTTTGCACCGGCACCGTGCCGTCGAACGACACGGGCGGGATCAAACAGGTGTCGCAGTTGCCGCACGGCGCCGAGCGCTCGCCGAAGTAGTCGAGCAGGCGCACCCGCCGGCAGCTCAGCGTTTCGCACAGGCCCAGCATGGCGTCGAGCTTCATGCCCAGCACCCGCTTGAAGGTCTCGTCGGCCTCCGACTCGTCGATCATGCGCCGCTGCAGCACCACGTCCTGCAGGCCGTAGGCCATCCAGGCGCTGGCGGG
Source organism: Rugamonas sp. FW305-51 (assembly GCF_058786935.1). Classification (NCBI taxonomy): domain Bacteria; kingdom Pseudomonadati; phylum Pseudomonadota; class Betaproteobacteria; order Burkholderiales; family Oxalobacteraceae; genus Rugamonas; species Rugamonas sp. FW305-51. Next base: position 11,646 of record NZ_JBYSZG010000007.1, on the reverse strand, counting down.
CATGCCGTCGCGGCCGGCGCGGCCCGTCTCCTGGTAATAGCCCTCGATGCTCTTGGGCAGGTCGAGGTGGCACACGAAGCGCACGTCCGGCTTGTCGATACCCATGCCGAAGGCGATGGTGGCCACCATCACGATGTTTTCCTCGCGCAGGAAGCGGGCCTGGTTGGCGGCGCGCTTGGTGTGCTCCATGCCGGCGTGGTAGGCCATGGCCCGCACCCCGTTCTCGTTGAGGAATTCGGCCGTCTCCTCCACCTTCTTGCGCGACAGGCAGTAGACGATGCCGCTGTCGCCGCCATGCTCGCCGGTGATGAAGTCCAGCAGCTGCTTGCGGCCGTTGGCCTTCTCGACGATCTGGTAGCGGATGTTGGGCCGGTCGAACGAGGACACGAACTGCATCGCGTCCTCCAGCTGCAGCCGGTGCACGATCTCGTCGCGGGTCTGCTGGTCGGCCGTGGCCGTGAGGGCGATGCGCGGCACGTTGGGGAACTGCTCGTGCAGCACCGACAGCTTGATGTACTCTGGCCGGAAGTCGTGGCCCCATTGCGATACGCAGTGCGCCTCGTCGATGGCGAACAAGGCGATGTTCGAATCCTGGAGCAGGTTCAGGCAGCGCTCCGTCATCAGCCGTTCCGGTGCCACGTACACCAGGTCGATCTGGCCGGTGCGCACCAGGCGCTCGATGCGGTTCGCTTCCTCGTAGGTCTGGGTCGAGTTGAGGAAGGCGGCGCGCACGCCCACCTCGGCCAGCGCGTCGACCTGGTCCTGCATCAGCGCGATCAGCGGCGAGATCACCACGCCCACGCCGTCGCGTACCAGCGCCGGGATCTGGTAGCACAGCGACTTGCCGCCGCCGGTGGGCATCAGTACCAGCGCGTCGCCGCCCGTGCTCACGTGTTCCACAATCTCGGCCTGCTGGCCGCGGAAGGCCGGATAGCCGAAAACGGTCTGCAGCAGTTGCAGGGCGTGGGTGCTGGTGTCAGTCATGATGCTTGCCTCGGTCTGGCTTAGTCCACCCACTGCACCAGGCCGTAGTGGGCGGTGGCGATGACCACCAGGCCGAACACGATGCGGTACCAGGCAAAGAAGGTGAAGGTGTGGGTACTGATGTAGCGCAGCAGCCAGCGCACGCACAGGAAGGCCGACACGAAGGCGGCCACCGAACCGATGCCGAACAGCGGCAGGTCGGCCGCCGACAGCAGCGCGCGTTCCTTGTAGAGCGAATAGACGGTGGCGCCCAGCAGCGTGGGAATGGCGAGGAAGAACGAGAATTCGGTGGCCACCTGGCGCGACAGGCCGAACATCATGCTGCCCATGATGGTGGCGCCGGAGCGGCTGGTGCCGGGAATGAGGGCGAAGGCCTGGGCGATGCCGATCTTGATGGCGTCGAGCGGCGTCATGTCATCGACCGACGTGATGCGGGCCATGCCGGGGTTCTTCGCTTCGCTGCGCTCGACCAGCAGGATCACCAGGCCGCCGACGATGAAGGCCAGCGCCACCGGCACCGGCTTGAACAGGGCGGCCTTGATGGCCTTGTTGAACGCCACGCCCAGCACGGCGGCCGGCAGGAAGGCGATGCAGACGTTGATGGCGAAGCGCTGCTGCTTGCGGTCGCTGAACAGGCCGCTGAGCACGGCGGCGATGCGGGCCCGGTATTCCCAGCAGACGGCGAAGATGGCGCCGGCCTGGATCACGATCTCGAACACTTTCATCTTCTCTTCCATGCCGGTGAAGTTGAGCAGGCTGTCGGCCAGGATCAGGTGGCCGGTGGAGGAAATGGGCAGAAACTCGGTAAAACCTTCAACCAGGCCCATGACGAGGGCTTTGAGCGCGAGAATGATATCCATGAATGTTGGTGCTGTTTCGAATTAGTTTGATGGAGGAAACGGTGTCCGGCGCGGGCGCCTGCGCTGCGCGGGGTCGAAGCTTACCATGCCGGGGCGCCGCCATTCTGAATCGGGCGCAAGGAGGATGGATTTTTTTGGTTCTTCACGGATTACCGGGAGCGCCTTTGGGGTGCATGTCAGGTTTCGGCACTCCCGCCCTATGGTCTAATTCGGTCCAGTGCGATCCGCTTGCGGCTAATTCGGCCTTGAATTTCCAAGCGCCAGTCCAGAACCGTCCATGAAATATGGGCCCGGAGTCTAGTCGGGTCGCGTATTTTGATGAAAAAGTCTAAAGCGAACCAACTTCCGATGCCGCTGTCCAATTTATAGACTCATCTAATTGGAGCGAATCATGACATACGAAGCCAAACAAGCTGTCTACCTGCCCGTAGCGGATTTCCTGAACCTGGAATTCCATTTGATGGATACGCGCCCCGGCGTCAAGCCCGATGTCTTCGTGACCGAGCTCGTGCCCAAGGACGCAATGCGTGGCGCTTCATCTGGCTACGTTTTCCTGGGGACGATTACTGGATCCGTGCCGCCAATTGCAGGGCGCGGTCTGAGGAAAGGCTAAGCAGGCTATAAGTTGCCTGTGCCTCTCCACATAGGTCTAAGCCGAAGGGCAGAAAAGTCTAAACCACTCCCAGTGTTGCTTTGCGGAGGCGATTACGGTCTACAGAATTTGGCGCCCCGGAAATTCTGGACGCCATTAGCGGGGATTTGCATAGTTTCGACCGAATTAGACAGCGGGACGAAAACGAAGACCGGTACCTCGAGCTCCGTGCAGTCTCCCGCTAATCCGTGAAGAACCATTTTTTTGTCCGTGGCGGCACGTGCGAGGGCGGTGGCCGCCGTGCATGGCCCCATGGGCCGGCCGCCGCGCTCAGCGCACGGTGCGCATGCCCGGATTGCGGGCCTGGGCGGCCGTGGTCAACACTTCCAGCTGGCCGGCCTTGAACACTTGCTGGTGTTCGCCGTCGCTGTCGAGCCAGCGGCACAGCACCTCGTCATCGTCGCCCATGCCGGTGTGGCCCGGTGTTGTCTTTACCACCAGCATCTTGCGATGCCAGCCGATCGGCCGTACCGCATCGCCAGCCTTTGCCCGTTCGCGTTCCATGATGGCCTCCATCGTCTGCTAACGGCAATGATACGCCGGCCGGGCCGGGACGGGCGCCGGGCTGTGGCATGGATGCCGCGCCGCGGGCGGCCATGGCCAGGCGGCCGGTAGGGGCGGGCCAGTGCCGTGACCATGCGGGCGGGCAGGATCAGGCCGGCGCCGTGGCCCGTTCCAGCTCGGCCAGCCACAGCATGGCCTGTTCACGCGTCGCGCCGCACATCTCGGCCGACGGTTGCAATCCGGCGCAAAAAGCGGGGCGCTCGGGGTGGCCGAAGATCAGGCAGCGGTTGTCCTCGGCCAGCTGGATGCAACGCACGCCGGCCGGCTTGCCGTTGGGCATGCCGGGGATGGGGCTGGTGATCGAGGGCGCGGTGCAGCAGGCGCCGCAGCCGGGGCGGCAGGCGAGGGCGGGAGAGGACAGATTCATTTGGTGCGATGGAGTAATGGTCCGGCGCTTGGCGCGGACCGGGCCGCTATTTTACCCGGCTTTGGCCGGCGTGCCTTGGGCGGCGGCGTCACCGGACGCCGCACGCAGCCACTGCACCACGGCCTGCGCCACCCACGGCCCGTCGTCCAACGGCAAGTCGTGGCCGGCGTCCGGGTGCACCCGGTGCGGCGCCACCCACGCCTGCGCCAGCCGCAGCGAGCACGACGGCGACACCAGCCGGTCGCCCGCGCTCGACAGGATCAGGACGGGCACCTCCGGCGGCTTGGCCGGGGCCCGGTAGCGGGCCGCCGCCCACAGCTGGCGCAGGGCGTTGGCGCGGCGCACGGGACGTTCGTGCTGGTAGGCCAGCCAGCGCTGCAGCAGGTCGTCGCCGCCATGGTCGTCGCGGCTGGTCAGGCGCAGGATCAGGCTTTCCTGGCGCGCCACGCCGCCGCGCAGCAGCAGGCCGGCGATGGCCGGGTAGTTGCGCCAGCGCAGGCGCTGGTGGAAGCGGCTGTAGGGCCGCATGCTGGTGTTGATCAGCACGCAAGCGTCCACCTCGTCCGGATAGCGGCTGGCCCATTCCACAGCCGCCATGCCGCCCAGCGACAGGGCCAGCAGGCGGTAGGGCGGCAGCTGGCCGTCGGCCCGCAGCCGGGCGCGGCAGGCGTCGACCATGGCGGCCACGGAAACGGGACTGGGCTCGGCGTGGCGGCTGCCGTTGCCGGGCAGGTCGGGCGTGACGATGGCGGCGCCGTCCAGCGCCCGGGCCAGCTGGGCGGGAAAATCGCCCCAGTGGCGCTGTTCGCGCATCAGGCCGCGCAGCAGGACCCAGGTGCCCATCAGTCGTACCAGCGCGCCAGCGCGCGCCGCTGCTGGGCCTTGCGGGCCAGGCCTTGCGGTTGCCAGTGGCCGTGGCTGGCCGCGGCCCGCATCAGGAAATCGAACCACACCAGGTGACGCCGCAAGACCCGCTGCAGCCGGTGGGTGGCCGTGGGGTTGAAGATGCCGAGCCGGTTGAACAGCTGGCGCGGGTTCTTCTTGACCCAGGCCCAGGAGCCCATTTCCAGCGTCAGCGGTAAAAACGTGCGCTCGCCGCTGCCCGTCCCGCTCAGGTACAGGTAATCCCACAGGTCGCCATGGGTCAGGTACTGGCGGCTTTGCGGTTCGAACACGTAGTTGTGGTTGGGATAGCTCTGGCTGAACAGTTCTTCCAGCGCCCCGATCTCGGCCAGGTGCGGGATGGGGGTGGCCGTGTGGGCGTGGGGAAACCAGATGCGGTCGCGCAGGCCGAAGCCGGAATGGCAGTCGAGCGCCATGCTGAACGGACGCGACAGCAACTCCCGTTCTACAAGCCCGCACACGGCGCTGCTTTCCGGTTCCATGGGCGCGTCCGGCGCGCCCCGGTACCACGGCAGGTGCGGACTGTAGCGCTGGCCGCCCAGCAGGAAGGGCACTTTTTCCAGCGCGTTGACGGGCGCGTTGCGCATCAGGTCCACGCCTTGCGGGTTGCAGCGGGTGGCGCGCCACATGCCGCCCGGGTTCACCAGCGGCATGAACACCAGGCGCATGTGGGCCAGCTGGTGGTGCAGCGTGCGGTCCCAGCGCAGGCGGGTGAGCAGGCTTTCCAGGAACGACAGCACGACCTGGGTGCCGATGCGCTCCAGGCCGTGGATGCCGCCGAAAAAACCCAGCGCCGGCACGTCCGGCGACGGATTGCCGATGGCCAGCGTGTAGACGGGGAACTGGCGGCCGTCGATGTCGACCGCGCACGGCGCCGCCACCTCGAAGTGCTGCCCGCCTTCGTCGATCAGGCGCTTGAGGGCGATCAGTTCTGGCAGGTTCTTCGCGATCATCGGGATGGCCGTCACAGGTGTGTCGGACAGTGTAGCGCAGCCGGAGGGAAGGCGGCGCAACGGCGCGGAAAAATCGGCGATCCGGCACCGGCCCGCTCAGAACCCGGCCGGCAGGTATTCCTTGCGTAGCAGTGATGCCACGCCACGGCTTAGCTGGCCGATGCGGCCGGCCAGGGTCTGCCCGTCGAAATGGTGGCCCCAGGTGCTGATGTGCTTCCAGATGGCGGGGCTCCAGCTGGCCTCGTCCACCACCAGCGGATTCCAGCCGAACTCGATGTCGAAGCCGGACGGCGTGGCCACGTAGAACGAGACGGCCTTGTCGTTCGCATGCTGGCCCACGCCCATGGCGATCTTCAGCCCCAGCGCGCGGCAACGGTCCCAGGCGGCGCTCAGGTCGTCCAGCGTGGCGGCCTGGACTTCGAGGTGCTGGATGCGGGTGCGGATCGGGTCCAGCCTGATTTTGGGCGTGTAGACGAAGGCGATCGAATGGTGGCGCTCGTTAAAGCGCATGAACTCGAACAGCATCGGCACCCCGCTGATGGTGTAGTGCACGTCGTCCGTATGGCGGATGTCGAAGATTTCGCGCCAGAACTGCTTCATCTGGTCGGGCCGGCGGGTGGACATGGCGACGTGGCCGAAGCCCTGGTCGCCCGTGACGAAGGCGCTGGTGGCCATGCGCGGCGGCGTGTCGGCCAGCATGGCCTGGCAATACAGTTCCAGCTTCAGTCCCTTGGGGCCGGTGAAGTGCCAGAAGTTCCGCACGCCCCGCTGTTGCGCCGCCGCGGCCGTGGCTTGCTTGACGTCGATGCCGCGCCGGGTCAGCCGTTGCAGCACGATGGACAGCGCCTGCTCGTCGGCCAGTTCCATGCCAAGCGCCACCAGGTCTTCCGCCGGGCCGGGCACGACGATCAGCCTGCGTTCATGGTCATCCATGCGGGCCGCCACGCTGTGGTCGGGCAGGGTGGCGACCTGCATGCCGAGCGCCTCGCCCAGCAGCTGCTGCCAGGCGCCCGCCTGGCGCGATTCGATGACCGCGTACCCCATGCGTACCCGATTGAACACGCTGTCCTGCGCCGCCGTCGTTTGCGCCTGGTCCGTCTTCTGCAATTTCCTGTCCATGCCTGTCTCCTTGTCAGTGATCGTTGTCCGGGGCGGGCGCCGCAGACCGGCCGCTGCCGGTTAGCCGTCACACATCGCTTCCCATTGGCTGAATCATCTGTCATACTGACGACTGCGTCAATATGAATACCTGACTCAGATCAAGCAAATGGAAAACCCGCCCGCCCGGCAAGCAGATACAAAGCTGTTCCGTGCCGGGCACGTTCAATGTCAAACAAACAACACGGAGACAAGATGAAAAAGCTCACGCTCAGGGCCATCCTCTATTCCCTCACGCACGTGCTGCGGCTGACGGCACTGCGCAGTACGGCCATGGCGGCGTTCATGGGCCGCCGCAACTGCGTGGCCCAGATCCGGCTGCGCGACGGCAGCATTGCCCGGCATTACGTATTCCGGGGCGGCCGCGTCACCTCGCGCGCCGGCCAGCATCCCAAGCCGGACGTGACGATGACCTTCCGCGACCTGGCCACGGCACTGATGTTCATGGTGCCGCCGGTCAGGCAAGCCGATGTCGTGCACGCGGCCAAGACTTTCAAGGTGGTGGTCGATGGCCGCGACGAACTGGTGGTCTGGTTCATGCAAATGCTGAACATGATCCAGACGGCCGGGCTGCAGGCGGGCCGCAAGATGGCCGACGGCACCATGCGCTACACCACCAACACCAACGGCGGCCCCTTGTTCGTGTACGTCAAGGACGGGCGCATCGTGCGCACCACGCCGATCGACCTCGATGGGGACGACGCGGCCAGCTGGACGCTGCGCGCGCGCGGCCGCAGTTTCACGCCGCGCCGCCAGGCCACCGTCAGCGCCCATGCGCTGAGCCTGAAGTCGCTGGTGTATTCCGAGCGGCGCTTGCTGTATCCGATGAAGCGGGTGGACTTCGACGTCAACGGCGAGCGCAACGTCCACAACCGCGGCATCTCGGACTACGTGCGCATCAGCTGGGACGAGGCGCTCGACATCGTGTCGGGCGAAATCAAGCGCATGAAGCGCCAGTACGGCCCCGGCGCCATGGCCATCTACCAGAGCTCGCACCACTCGTGGGGCAACGTGGGCTACTACCTGAGCGCGATGCTGCGCTTTGGCAACCTGCTCGGCTTCACGCGGGTCCACCCCAACCCCGACTCGTGGGAAGGCTGGTACTGGGGCGCCATGCACCATTTCGGCAACAGCTTGCGGGTGGGCAGCCCCGGCCCCTACGGCGTGGCGGAAGACTGCCTCAAGCACGCCGAACTGCTGGTCTACTGGTCCAGCGACCCCGAAAAGACCAGCGGCGCCTACGCCGGCTCCGAGGGCACGGAGCGGCGCCTGTGGACCCGGGACCTGGGCATTCCGTCGGTGCATATCGACCCCGTGTTCAATGCCACCGCCCAGCTGCTGGGCGGCAAGTGGATCGCGCCGCGCCCCGCCACCGATCCCGCGCTGGCGCAGGCCATCATGTACGTATGGGTGGAAGAAGGCCTGTACGACAAGGAATACGTACGCACCCGCACCACCGGCTTCGACGAATGGCACGATTACCTGCTGGGCAAGACAGACGGCGTCGCCAAGACCCCGGAATGGCAGGAACCCGAGACGGGCGTACCGGCCGCCACGGTCAGGGCGCTGGCCCGGCTGTGGGGCACGCGCAAGACCCATTTGATGCCTGGCGGCGCGGGCCTGGGCGGCGCCGGCCGCAACGCCACCGGCGGCCAGTGGGCGCGCTGCATGATCATGATGGCGGCCATGCAGGGCTGGGGCAAGCCGGGCAGCAACATCGGCGGCATGCAGATCGGCACGCCGCTGGACTTCTCGTTCTACTTCCCCGGCTACGCGGACGGCGGCATTTCGGGCGAACTGAACTGGACCGCCTCGGCGCTCTACAACTACACCCGCATGCCGCACGTGCTGACGGCCAATCCCGTCAAGCAGATGATCCCGCGCCAGCGCTTCCCGGAGGCCATCATCGACGGCCACTGCGAAGGCCACCTGTGGGACGGCATGACGCTCGAAGCGCAATTCGCGCCGTACAGCTATCCGATGCCGGGCTATTCCAAGGTGCATATGCTGTACCGCTACGGCGGCTCGTCGTTCGGCACCATTGCCCGTTCCGGACGCTTCGTGGCGGCGTACCGCCATCCTTCGCTCGAGTTCGTCGTCAACCAGTCGGTCTGGTTCGAGGGCGAAGCCAAGTTCGCCGACGTGATCCTGCCGGCCTGCACGGCGTTGGAGCGGTGGGACATCGGCGAATGGGCCGGCGCCGGCGGCTATGCCCACGACTCGCAGGCGCAGCTCAACCACCGCATGATGGTGATGCAGCACAAGTGCATCGAACCGATGGGCGAATCGAAGTCCGACTACCAGATCTTCCTCGACATCCTGAGCCGCATGGGCCTGGGCGCCGTGTTCTCCGAAGGTTGCAGCGAGCTGGACTGGTGCAAGCGGGTGTTCGACTCGTCGGACCTGCCGAAAAAAATCTCATGGAAGAAATTCCTGGAGAAGGGTTACTACGTGGTGCCGCCGGCCGCCTCGGAAGCGCTGCACGAACCGGCGTACATGCGATGGTACGCGGAAGGGCGCAAGAAGGATGTGCCCGAGCCCAGCCCGTTGCCGTCGCAATATGCGGAGGAATTTGGCGTCGGCCTGCAAACGCCGTCCGGCAAGATCGAATTCGTGCCCGAGTCCCTCAAGCGCAATTGTCCCGACAGCGAGGAGCGGCCGCCGCTGAACCGCTACATCCCCTCGTGGGAAGGCTTGCAGACCAAGGAACTGGTGGCGCGCTTCCCGCTGCAGATGGTGTCGTCGCACTCGCGCTACAGCTTCCACACGCACCACGACGGCAAGGATGGCTTCCTCAACGCCGTGGCCGAGCACCGGGTGCGGGTCAACGGCTATCCCTACTGGGTCATCAACCTGAATCCGGAGGACGCGGCGCAACGCGGCATTGCCCAGCACGACCTGGTGCGCCTGTACAACGACCGCGGCGCCGTCATCTGCGTGGCCGACTTGCTGCCTGCCGTGCGGCCGGGCGTGATCAAGGGTTATGAATCGAGCGCCGAAGTGGACTTCATCCAGACCGCCAAAGGCATGGTGGACCGCGGCGGCTGCCTGAACCTGCTGACGTCGGACCGCCGCATGATGAAAGGCACGGAGGGCATGGCAACGTCATGCCTGGTTGAGGTGGAACGTTGGGATGAGGCCGGCTTCGCCGCCGCCTAAAAAGGGAGAACTATCATGGAAAAATGGAATCTGATCGTCGATGTAGGCCAGTGCAACAACTGCGCCAACTGCACCCTGGCCTCGCTCGATGAACACGTGGGCAACGATTTTCCCGGCTATGCGGCGGCCCAGGGCAAGCAGGCCAAGCCGCTGATTGACATCCGCCGCAACGTGCGCGGTACGGACGAGCATATGGATATTTCCTACATGCCGACCATGTGCAACCACTGCGACCACCCGCGCTGCGCGGAGGACGCCGATGGCGCCGTCACCAAGCGCGCCGACGGCATCGTGCTGATCGACCCGTTCAAGGCGGCCGGCCGGCGCGACCTGGTGGACAAGTGCCCCCATGGCGCGATCCAGTGGAACGAGGAAAAGCAGCTGCCGCAGATCTGGATTTTCGACGCCCACCTGCTCGACGCGGGCTGGAAGGAGCCGCGCTGCCAGCAGGCTTGCCCGACGGGCGCCTTCCGCGCCCTGAAGGTGAGCGATGCGCACATGCAGGCCGTGGTGCGCGAGGAAGGGCTGGAAGTTTCGCGGCCCGAGTTCGGCACCGCGCCGCGCGTCTACTACAAGAACCTGCACCGCATGAACCGGCGCTTCGTCGCCGGCAGCGTGGTCCAGCTCGACGGCGGCAAGCCGGACTGCCTGCCAGGCTGCACGGTGACGCTGCTGCGCAACGGGGCGCAGGTGGCGCAGGCGGTGACGGACTGGTTCGGCGACTTCAAGCTCGACGCCTTGCCGGATGAAGCGCGGTCCTACACGCTGGTGTTCGAGCATCCGGGCCTGGCATCGTTGCAGATGACGGTGCAGACGGATGTGAGCGGCACGAGCGTCGGCGTGGTCACGCTCATGCCGGCGGCCCGGCAGGCGGTGGCGGCGGCTGCAGCGGCAGCGGGTTGACGGCGCGTCCGGAACCTGGCGGTGCGGTTCCGGACGCTGTTCTTTGCCGTAAGGTGGCACGGCCGGCGCTGCCCTGGCGCAGGTAAGCGGCGTAACTAAGCGATAGGCTGTGTCCGGTTATATGGGGGCAAAATCGGACAGCTTGCCGGTAAGGCTTAAATTGTCCGATCTGGCCGTCGAGGCGCGTAACTGGATCCGATCAGATGTTTCCGGGTTTCGACGCAAGGCCGGTTTCGCAATCCAGTCAACAGGTTTGTAACTAACATGTGGTAATTGCGCAATGTTACAAAGTGTGTACATATGGCGCGAATACAAGACTATCCTGAATTTCATTCAAGTATTGCAAATTGATTGAATGTAATCGCCGATCATCGTTAGCTGTGGATCGCCAGCTTCACCTATGATGCCATCGGTCGCCGCTTGACAAGGAGACTGTACATGCGGTCGCTGATTAAGCCTAGGGGCAGAGATTTTGTCGCGTTGGGGATATGTTCCTGTTTATGTTGCCGGCGTCACTTCGACCACTTACGACCCCAATGGCAACGTGACGCAGGTGAGCGACGCCAGGGGAGCTATCCATGCGTTCACATTCGATGCGCGCAATGCCGTCCAGTCCTACACAGACCCGCTCCAGCAAGCGGAAACGTACACGTACGACGCGAACCACAACCTGGCGACTGTCACAGACAGGAATGGCAAGACCCGTTCGTATGCCTACGACCACCGCGACAGGCTGGCTTCGATTACCTACGCCGACGGCAGTTCCGTAGCGTACACGTATGATGTCGCGGGACGCCTGACGCGCGCGCAGGACTCCCAGACTGGTGCGCTGACGTTCGCCTATGACGACTTCGACCGCCTGATTACCGCTGGCTCAACCAAGGGCACGGTTTCCTACACTTACTATTCGAACGGCTTGCGCAAGACGACCACCGTGTCTGGCCAGCCGGTGATCCGGTACACCTACGACGACGGCAACCGGCTGACACGCATCGATCAGGACGCGGGGCCGGCCAATAACAACGTGGCGCAAGCCGTGCAGTTTTCCTACGACGACGATGGCAAACGGACGCTCGTTATTCTGCCGAACAACATCGCAGTGAGATATGCCTACGATGTGGTCGGGCGCCTTGCTGCGATGAC